>JBAVEE010000484.1:0-8190 GCA_049587575.1 Bradyrhizobium sp. | reverse complement strand
CCATTCGCGCGCGATAGCACGCTGTCAGACCTTGGTTCTTGCACGGGAACATTGAAGCAGGAGTTGCTAGCCGCACCAATACGGGCCAGCCCAGATTGCAGCTGCCGGCGAGGATTTGGGGCAAGCCGCATCCAATTGATCTCGACCGGGGGGCGGAGTCCACTTTCGCGGAGATTTTTGGGATTCGCAAATCAAAGTGGCTACTCGGCAGCGTGGAAAGGCAGCCCGTAGGTCGCGACAGCCTGCTCTGGTATAGATGGCGCGCCATTCAGAATTAAAACTATGAAATCTTGTGTCACTGAAATTTCCATATGATTTCATGATGCGCATGAGCCTTCTTCGCTCTCGAAGACCTGCACGAGGGTCTTGCGCAGAGCTAAGGCCATTAGGCGGCTTTCCGCGCTATCGCCAAATTGCAGAATTGTTAATGGCGCGATCGAACGGCGTGACCGCTCAAGCTCGACGGCAAAGATCGAATGTGCCGACGCAAAGCGGCGAGTTGAGAATGAAAGCTAGAGGCGCCGGCTATCGACGATTGCTCGCTCAACGATCTCATGCCGGCGAGGCGCGGTATTCAGGAAATCGCGACCAAAAAACTCTTTTCAACGCCTTGCCGCATCCAGATCCAAATCGTCCTCCGAGCCCGTGAGCTCAACCTTAGGGACCCCGATCTTGATCGCGCCGTGGTTTGACCGCCTCGTGGCAACTGTTGCACGCGGTTGTCAGGCCCAGGTAGGCTTGCTCAAACGCCGATGACTCCTTCCCCTTGATGGCTTTTTCCAAGTCGGCGAATGGCTGCTTTGTCACCGAATCGATCAAGTCTTGCAGAGGTACGTCGCCCTGAATGGGATGGGCAATTCCCAATCGGCGGAATGCACCTTTCAAATTGCCAAGCTCGTAGTCAGCAAACTCCCAATTGCGACCCTGCCCAGCGCGCCATAATCGAAGATGTCGAGGCTGAATGGTCGTGATCATAAGATCGCTGACGCTCGGCACGTAAACGGGTGCCTGAGATGACGCGGGCGCTGGCGAGCTTTCCGCCTGGACCCACGAGACTGAAGTCAAGCCGATGACTATGATGGATGCCGCGGCACCGCATGTCGAGAGATGCCTAGCCTTCGCTTGAGGAGACATATCACGTTCCTTCATGGACTCCGGCTTTACGCCGTGTTGCCTGACGCCCGAAGAACGCCAAGCCGTTTTCTCTGCGACCGCCATTGCTGGAAGACCAGCACGAGCTCCGAATGCGTTTGGCAGCCCTTAGCGACTAGACACTCGGATCAGCGCTTCCAAAACTTTCGTCGTGGATTAGCAGATCCGATCGCACATTTCGGGTACGAGTGGTCATGTCACGACGACAGATCGCCCAGCAGGGTGGGGATCAATTCCGATACCGTGGGATGAATGGGAACGGCGCGCTGCAACACATCGTACGGCAGCCCGGCATTGACGGCGTCGAGAAGGCCATGAATTGCCTCGTCACCGCCGGTCCCGAGAATGGCGGCGCCAAGTATCTGCTTTGTCCCGGCATCCACGACAACCTTCATGAAGCCCCGGGTTTCTCCCTTTTCGACGGCTCGGCCGACCCGGGTCATCGGCCGCTGAGCGGTCAAGATCGGCCGACCGGTCTTTTTCGCTTCGGCATCGGTCATCCCGACCCGACCCAAAGGTGGATCTATATAAAGCGCATAGGCTGGAACACGTGTACTGACGCGGCGATGCTCGCCATCGAGCAGATTAGCCGCAACGATCTCGTAATCATTGTAGGCCGTGTGTGTGAAGGCGCCGCGACCGTTGCAGTCGCCGAGTGCCCAGATGCCGGCCACGCTGGTGGCAAGGCTGTCATCGACCTTGATGTAGCCCCTTGAATCGACGGCCACACCGGCGCGATCCAGTCCGAGATCATCCGTATTCGGCCGGCGTCCAACCGCAAGAAGAACATCCGTACCGACGACCTCCGGCTCGCCGGATGTGCAGTCCACGCCGACCGCAATGCCTTCCGGCCGCGACGCAAAACTGATGCACTCTGCGTCGGTTCGAACTGCAATACCCTCGCCCTCTAATATACCGCGAACTGCCGCCGAGATGTCCTCATCTTCGTGCGAAATAAGGCGCCGGCCTTTTTCCACGATCGTCACCTGGGCACCGAATCGGCGGTACATCTGCGCAAATTCCAGACCGATATAACTGCCACCGACGATCACCAAATGACGGGGTATCCGATCCAGCTTCAGGATCGTGCTGTTGGTGAGGTAGGAAATATCGCTGATGCCGGGCATTTCCGGCACAACCGCGCGTCCCCCCACGTTGATGAAGATGCGCGGGGCTGTGAGCAACCGGTCCCCGACCCGAATCACATCAGGCCCTTCGAAACTGGCATGGCCTCTCAGAACCGTGCAGCCCTTCATGCCGTACAGCAAACCCTCAACGCCAACCCTGGCATTCATCGACACGGTATCCGCACGAGCCTTGGTTCGTGACATATCGACCTCTACGGCAGCATTGATGACCACGCCGTAATCCGAAGCACGGCGCGCCAGGTAGGCTGCGTAGGCGCTCGCGACCAGCGTCTTCGTCGGCATGCAGCCGGTATTGACGCAAGTGCCGCCGAACAGTTTGCGTTCGATGACCGCGACCCGCATTCCGGCGCGGGACAGCCTGCCGGCCAATGGCGGGCCGGCCTGCCCTGCGCCGATTACAATCGCGTCGTATGCCTCGCTCATGATACCGCCAGCGCAACTAGACAGGCGGAGCAAATCGCAATTGCATCTTCGATGAATGCCGCCGGCCGATCAGCCTTCAACGCTCCGGCGAGCCACATGCGGAATTCCTTGCCCACCAGTGTTCCGGCAACCGCGCCAACGACGCCGGCGAGAGCGCTCATGAGCCAAGCGTGGCTCGGAACTCCAAACGCGGCACCAGCCACGGCCCCGACGAAAATTCGCCCGCCAAATTGAACCGGCACGGTACGGCTCGGCGTCGACGGCAGTTGGTCCGTCACAAGCTCTCCGAGGGCCAACAAGGTAAGAATGGAAGCCGTCCAAATGGAGCCAAGAAACTCCAGCCAGCTCCCGCCGAGATTGACCCATCCGAAATATGCCGCCCAACTAATGGCAGCGAACGCGGTCATCGACCTGAGGCCGGCGATAACCCCGATAACGAAGGCAAGAACATAAACCGTCATGACACTCTCCAGTTTGAAAAGAAAAATCTTTTAGATCCGTAGTCTGGGTCGGACGAGGCAAAGTTTACCTGGGAGGCTTGTCCTCGTCTTTCGGAAGCAGCCGCAGTTTTCCGAAATGCACGACCCGGCATGGCCACGACGCGAGCCGGCAAGAAAAACCGCGGTCGCAGGCGTCTCCCGGGTCGTGCGAGAAATTAACCATCGCCCTGGTCTCGTCCGGCCCGGATTTACGAATCGACCGTTGCATGCAGCCTCGCCACAAGCGCCACCCTCAGCGAGCGCTTGCTTAAGAAGGGAGGTAGCGGTGAAAGGTGCCGCAAACGCTGAGCCGCATTAACCAGCCGCAGGGGTTTGATTACCCCGGTTGTGCGTGGCCGGATCCGAAACACACGCTTCATTTGGATTCTGCGAAACCGGCAACGAGGCCATCGCCGGGAGGCAATAGCGAAACGCTGCACGCCGGAGTTCTTCGCTGGACATCCCGTTGTGGGGCATGTTCCGCCAGGGATGATTTGGCGATGCCAACCGGGGAAACCAGACGTCACCTCCCTGGTCGGGGAGTCGGCAGGATAAGCGCCCGTTGCTCCTGGATGGCCTTTCCAACGTTGATCTTCGGCCATTAAACGACGAGGGCGTCGAATGATATTTAGGGTAGGCAGTCCGCCTTTGCAAAAAGAACGTCAACCAGCCGGATTAGTCGAAATCGCGCAACAGGGCTGGCGTGCGCGGCGACGCGCTCCTTGTATTATGCAGCGGGCGTTACGCCGAGCCCCGTTAATAGCGAGCGCGCCTCAACCAGATCTTTGGTCGCGAACCCTTCCGTGAACCGCAGATAAATGGGCTCAAGAAGTTCTCTCGCTTGGTTTCCGCGGCCCTGCTGCTTCAGCAATCGAGCGAAGCTTGTTGCCGTCCTGAGTTCCCAGGAAAGGGCATTCTGCTTACGAGACCAATCGAGCGAGCTTTTAAATAGAGCCCCGGCCGCCTCTGGTTCGTTTTGTCTCAAGGTCAGCTCACCCTTGATCCGCATTAGTTCGGCGATGTACCAGCGATCGCTATCTTTTTCGGAGTAATCCAGAGCTTCGTCAATAGTCGCGATGGCGTCGCGCTCGGCGCCTGCGTTGAACAGGCCCAAAGCCAGATTGCCGAGGAATGCAAGGTATTGGCCTTGGAAACCTGACTTCACAAATCCCTCTAGGCCCTCGTGCAGGAGCGATAGACCGCTCGTCGCGTCGTTCTTTCGAATCCTCAGGATTCCTTCATAACACGTCCCCCACACTCGCATCGGTCGAAACGCTTCCGCCCGCTGAAACATTCTGGAGATCAGCTCTTCCGTCACGTCGAAATCTCCGCACTCAAGCGAAAGCGGGCACATACCGAAAGCGAGCGCGTAAAGAAGAGAGAAGTCGTGATTGAGCGCCATCGCCTCATCAAGGGCGCGGTTGCCAACCGCCACTGCCTGATCGGGAAATCCCTGAAGCCAGAGGATCCGGGCATAAAACGTTCGCGCGGCGACGTTTTGATCGAATAGATATCGCTTGATATGAACCTGGCCGGGCGGCGCGACATAGCCGCGCAGCATGTTTTCGAGATGGACTCGCGCACGGGGCTGGTCACCCAGGATATGCAGGGTCACTCCCAGAACCCGTTCCCCGACGAATCGATCGGCCGCCTCCACCGCTACGTCGGGAAGCGTGGCCAATCGCATAGCGACTTGCAACGCTCCCCGGTAGTCGCGGTTGAAGTATCGCCCGATCCAGAGACCCCACAAACCCCTGAGCCGATATTCGCCGTCGTCCAGTTCCTCCGCCAAATCGGCGACGCGCGACCAGGCGCCATCTATCTTCGAAGCCTCGCCGGTCGACTCCATGTGCGAGAACGCCAGCTTAGCGAAGAGGAGCATGTCGCGACGTGTGTCACGGCGCACCACCCCTTTGGCAATCAGGGCGATCGCCTGTTCGATCCGTTCCCTGCATTCATCGATCAGCAAGTGGTGAATCCATATGGGTGTGGCCGCCGCTGTAAGGTCGACCGCAAGCGTCGGGTCACCACGGTCGCGGTGAGCCCAGTCGAGCGCGGCGCGCACCTCGTTAATTACAGGGCCGTGAACCTCCATCCACGCTTCTGTCACGTCGCCGAGCCACGCCGCTGTAGGGCGGCTCTCCAACTCGATTTCGGCCCGCTCGAAAAGATCTCGGTAATATTCGGCATGGCGGCGCGCAAGCTGTTCGCACTCGCCGCTTTTGGCGAGCTTCTCGATCGCATAAGCACGGGTCGTGTCGAGCAAGCGGTAGCGCGGGATGGCAGCCTCGACCTCCGCCACAACCAGCGATTTCGCGACCAGGCTGGAAATTCCATCGACGACGTCCGGCGAGGCGATCTCGGCGCTCGCCACGACCGCGCCGGCCGCCTCGAGGCTGAAGGCGCCGGCGAAGACCGCCAGGCGACGCAGGAGCACCCGCTCGGGCTCCGGCAGGAGCTCGTGGCTCCAGTCGAGCGTCGCCCGCAAGGTCTGGTGACGCGGCAGCGCCGTCCGCCGGCCTTCGGTCAGCAGCTGAAAGCGATCGTCGAGGCGCTTGGCGAGCTCTTCGACGCCGAGCGCAGCGAGGCGCGTCGCCGCCATTTCGATCGCGAGGGGAATCCCGTCGAGGCGACGGCAGATGGCAGCGACGGTTGCTGCCGAGACCCGGTCCAAGGTCAGGTCCGGCTCTGCCGCGCGCGCTCGCTCGACGAATAATCTGACGGCGCCATATTCGAGGAGGTTCTCCGCGTCCTCGGCTGGAACCGCGAGCGGCGGCACCGGATAGAGCTGCTCCCCCTCCGCCCGGAGCGGCTCACGGCTGGTCGCGATCATGGAAGCCACCGATCCGGCACGCAGCACGGCCTCGGCCATCAGCGCCGCAGCGTCGATCACGTGCTCGCAGGTGTCTAGCACGATCAGGAGGCGCCGCCCGACAAGCGCCTGCGCGACCCCCTGCGCGGTGATCACGCCGCCGGGAAGCTCGATCCCTACCGCAGCGGCGATGACCGCAGGAACCAGGCCGTGATCAGAGAGCGGCGAGAATTCGGCCAGCCATACGCCATCGGGAAAATGCGGCAGCAGCCGGCGGGCGACCGCAAGGGCGAGCCGCGTCTTGCCGATGCCCCCGGCGCCGGTCAGGGTGACGAGCCGGCCGGCACGAACCAGGCTCAAGACCTCCTCCACCTCGGCCTCGCGGCCAATCGGCTCGGAAACCGGCTGCGGCAGGTTTGTCGGACTGACGACCGCGTGGCCCGCCGCGAGCGGTGTCGCGGCAACATGCTTGTCAAGGCCGGGCGAAATCATGCGGATCTCGCCAGTAAATTGATAACCGCGCCCGGCGACGGTGCGTATCAAATTACGCTCCGCCCCGAACGCGTGGCGCAAGGCCAAAATCTGGGTTTGCAGGTTGGTCTCGGTGACCACGCGACCTGGCCAGACGCGAGCCATCAAATCGTCCTTGCTGACGACGGCTCCGGGACTCTCGATCAACACCATGAGCAGGTCGAAGGCGCGCCCGCCGATCTTTATCGGCTCGTCATCGGCAAGCAGCACGCGACGACGCGGCAGCATCCGGAAGCGACCGAACGCGATGCTTTCAGCCGAGGCGAGCACGGGGTTCATTGGCCGTTACTATAGGCGAAATTCAGGAATTTTGAGATTTTTTTAGGACACCCGGAGTGTATGGCGACAGGTTCTGACAATTTTTCAAATCTGCTCAATGGCCTACCAAAGACGCATCCGCTACTAATGATCAAGCTGAACCGACGATATACAGCGGAGCGCGACGATGCATAACACGGCCTGCCGCAACACCAGCTATCCGGATGGCCATAGCGAATGCGGGTCTCTCGATCGGTTCGTGGACGAAATCAGAATAGTGCACGGCTTTCGGCATCTTGACGTGGTGCTCGCAGTCGAGGCCGGAGGATCCGGTCCGAGCCGCTTTTCCGCGGGACTCGCGATACTGGATATCGAGCCTTCGGAATTCGCTCTGCCAAAGATTGGCGAAGGCTTGCTCCAAGCCGCGGATAACGCGCTGAGGATGGACTGCTTGCTCCAGTGGTCGAGAGCTCCGCTGGTCCTGTCATCAGGGAGTTTTTGACAAAATCCTGCCGACAAAATTATGCGGCGGATTAGCACGTCGTCGAAACAGTTTCCATACACGCTAACATGATGGCGCCCCCCGCGCGGGATAGTATACAGACGAGGCGATCGCAACGACGATGCGGCAGACAGACAAGAGGCGGGTCAAAGGAAGTTCAAACCGAACCGCACGCCGACAGTGGTATCTCTCACTTTATAAATTGGACTCCAGAAAGACGCTATGACTGCCGGCGAATTTATCTCGTTCGGACCTTACTGCCTGATCCCGGCAGAGCGCATACTGTTGAGAGGTGGGGAGGCGGTCGACATCGGAAGTCGAGCGCTTGATGTCCTCATCGCACTTGTAGAATCCGCTGGTGAGGTCGTTGGACAGCGCGAGTTGATGGTTCGAGCCTGGCCGAACGTGGTGGTGGGCGATGGCAGTCTCAGAGTGACGATCGCGGGCCTGCGCAAGGCGCTGGGCGATGGCCAGGATGGCATGAGATACATCGCGAACGTGACGGGACGAGGCTATTGTTTCGTCGCGCATGTTGATCGCTCGAAAGCGCAACCATTGGCATCGTCGCGGCCGCCTCCCCTGATCTCCGAGCCTCACCCTGTCCTGAAGCATAAACTCCCGGCGCGACCGGCCCGGATGGTGGGCCGTGACGATGCCGTCGACACATTATCGATGTTGCTCGCCTCTCGGCGCTTTGTGAGCGTGGTGGGCCCGGGCGGCATGGGCAAGACGACCGTGGCCATCTCGATTGCCCACGCTCTGCTCGACGAGTTCGGCGGTGCGGTTTATTTCGTCGATCTCGGCGTCGTCACCGACGCAACCCTCGTCCCCAGTGCTGTAGCCGCTGTGCTGGGCGTCTTCGGACAGGCGCAAGATCCTCTACCC
>JBAVEE010000483.1:0-2834 GCA_049587575.1 Bradyrhizobium sp. | reverse complement strand
CGCGACGCGGGACTTCCCCGATGGAGAAGATCGATGTTCGGCGATTATTCAATTGGTGATCTGGGCTCCATCTTCGTCATGCAGGGTTTCGCGGGCCTGATCCTGTTTTCCGTCTACGTGCTGATGGCGCTCGGTCTTGCGATCATCTTCGGCCAGATGGGTGTCATCAACATGGCCCACGGCGAGTTCATGATCCTTGGCGCCTACGTTACCTGGATGACGTCGAATTTCTTCCAGGCCTACCTTCCGGGCTTGTTCAGCGGCTATTTTTTCCTCGCGATGATTCTGGCTTTCATCGCTTCCGGGGCACTGGGAATGCTGGTGGAATGGGTGCTGATCCGGCATCTCTACCGACGCCCGCTGGATACGCTGCTCGCGACCTGGGGTTTAAGCCTGATCCTGCAGCAGGCCTATCGCTCGATCTTCGGCGCGCGGGAAGTGGGTGTCGAACTGCCGCAATGGATGCTCGGATCCATGCATGTTTCCGACAGCATCGAGGTTCCGATCAACGGCGTCTTCGTGATGGTGCTGACGGTGCTGATCACAATGGCGGTTGCCTACATCATGTACAGGTCGCGCTGGGGCCGTCAGGTCCGCGCCGTGGTGCAAAACCGGGTGATGGCCGGCGCGGTCGGCATCAACACCGAAAAAGTCGACCGCTACACGTTCGCGCTCGGCTGCGGCATCGCCGGAGTCGCCGGCAGCGCCTTCACCATGATCGGCTCGACAGGACCGACCTCCGGTCAGCTCTATATCGTCGATACCTTCCTGGTCGTGGTGTTCGGCGGCGCGGCGAGTCTGCTCGGCACGATCGCGTCGGCTTTCTCGATCTCCCAGACCCAGTCGACCCTGGAATTCTTCATGTCCGGCTCGATGGCCAAGGTTCTCACCCTGCTCGCCGTTGTCGGAATTCTGATGCTGCGGCCGCAAGGTCTCTTCGCTCTCAAGGTTCGCAAATAAGCAAGAAGAAGGGCTGAAGCCATGACCGATAATCCGCGCTTTGCCAACCGATCGGAACTGCTCGGCATCCTCGTGCTCGCGGTTCTCCTGGTGGTCATTCTGCCGCTCTGTCTCGACGTATTCCGTCTCAATCTGGTCGCCAAATATCTGACTTATGCATTCGTGGCGCTGGGGCTGGTCATCTGCTGGGGCTATGGCGGCATCCTGAGCCTCGGGCAGGGCGTGTTCTTCGGCCTTGGCGGCTACTGCATGGCGATGTTCCTCAAGCTGGAGGCTTCCAGTCCCGAGAATACCAAGATCCAGTCCACGCCCGGTATCCCCGATTTCATGGACTGGAATCAGATCACGCAACTGCCGACGTTCTGGAAGCCGTTCCACAGTCTCACCTTCACAGTGGCTGCCGTTATTCTGGTGCCGGCATTTTTCGCATTCATCATAGGCGCGGCGATGTTCAAACGCCGCGTCGGCGGCACCTACTTTGCGATCATCACCCAGGCGGTCGCGGCAATTCTCACCATTCTGATTGTCGGCCAACAGGGCTACACCGGCGGCATCAATGGAATGACCGACTTGCGGACCCTGAAGGGCTGGGACATCCGGCCGGATCACGCCAAGGTCGTACTCTACTTCTTTGAGGTGGCGTGCCTGTTCGGCTGCATCTTCATCGCGCAATTCATCCGCCGCTCCAAACTCGGACGCATCCTGGTCGCGATGCGTGAAAAGGAGGATCGCGTCAGATTCTCCGGCTACAGCGTTGCGAATTTCAAGATCTTCGCCTTCTGCGTCGCCGCCATATTCGCTGCGATCGGCGGCGCCATGTTCGCGCTCAATGTGGGTTTCATGTCGCCGTCCTTCGTCGGCATCGTGCCCTCGATCGAAATGGTGATCTACACCGCGGTCGGCGGGCGGCTTTCCATCCTGGGCGCGATTTACGGCACGCTGCTGGTCAATTTCGCCAAGACCAGCCTGTCGGAATCCTTTCCCGAATTATGGCTGTTTGGACTCGGCGGCCTGTTCATCGCGGTGGTTCTCGCCTTCCCGAACGGTCTGGCCGGGATCTGGGGCGACTACATCCAGCCCCGGCTCAACCGGTTGATTCCGTCACGCAAACCCGGCTCCGGACCGACGACGGGCTGGAGCGGTAGTTCCGTCGCCGACGGCGCACCGGCCGAGTGAGGAGATCGTCATGCTCATAGGTCACCAGCCCAAGCCCTTCCTGCTCTCGGTCGAGGGTCTGACGGTCTCCTTCGATGGCTTTAAGGCAGTCAATGACTTGTCCTTCTATGTCGACGAAAACGAGATCCGCGTCATCATCGGCCCCAACGGCGCCGGCAAGACCACGGTACTCGATCTGATCTGTGGCAAGACCAAAGCGACGTCGGGATCGATTCATTTTCGCGACAAGGATCTTACGAAAATGAAGGAGAACCAGATCGTGCAGGCCGGTGTCGGCCGCAAGTTCCAGACCCCGTCGATCTATGACGATCTGACCGTGTTCGAAAACCTGGAGATTTCCTATCCGCGCGGCCGCACGGTATTCGGCGCGCTGACCTTCACGCGCGACGCAGTTGTGCGCGAGCGGGTCGAGGAAGTCGCCGAGATTATCTTCCTGAAGGACCGGCTCAACATGAGCGCCGAACTGCTGAGCCACGGCCAGAAGCAGTGGCTGGAGATCGGCATGTTGCTGATTGAGGACCCCGAGTTGCTGATGCTGGTTGAACCGGTGGCAGGCATGAGCGTCAGCGAACGTGTCAAGACGGCGGAGCTGCTCAACCGCATCATCAAGGACCGCTCGGTGCTGGTGATCGAACACGACATGAAATTCGTCGAGGACATCGCCCACAAGGTCACGGTGTTGCACCAGGGGCAGATCC
>JBAVEE010000482.1:0-1657 GCA_049587575.1 Bradyrhizobium sp. | reverse complement strand
ACATAATCCACAGCAACCCGTGGGGCACCAGAGGGTTATCTCACAGGAAAATGGGAGGGTTTTCGATGATTTCCGGACCAAATGATGCGGCGATCGACGAAATCGTCGCCCGATGCAACGGCGACATTCGCGGCGCGCTAAAGGCACTGCTGCTGGTCAACGAGCAGCTGGAAGCGGAGCTTCAACAGCTCCATGCCGTGGTGGCGCATGGCGGACTGACAGGACACGGCAGCACCGTTCTGCACTAGCCGGCGTTATTCAGTGGCGTCGCGATCAGATGTCGCGGCCTTCCACCTTCTCGCTCAGGGTCCTGACCAGCTCCGGCACCTTTTCGAGATGCGGATTGATGGCGAGCGCCTTGCGGAATGCCTCCAGCGCGCGTTTTTCGTCGCCGAGGTCCTGCATGATCATACCCAGCCCAGCCAGCGCGCCAAAATGGCGCGGTTCGCGGACCAGCACCTGCTCGATATCCTGCAGCGAATGGGCGTAATCGTTCCTCAGATAATAAAGCGTGGCGCGCCGGTTCCAGCCCTCGACATAGTCGGGACGCAGCTTGATCACGGCATCGAGCAGCTTCAGCGCGACGTCCATCTGCTGGGCGTCCATGGCGGCCTTGGCCCGCGTCATCAACAGCGCCGCGGTGTCGCTCGGTGTGTGCATCCACAGCGCCCAGATCCGGGCCTCGACGTGTTTGGCGCTGGCCTCATCGGGGGCGGCTTTCAGCGCGCCGAACAGAAAATCCAGCCCGCGCGTCTTGTCGGCGCCGACCTTCGGCAGCTTGCCGGGGGCTTCCGGCGGCTTCTTCTGCTGCTTCGACGGGGCGCCTCTCAAATCCTGACCAAGCGCCGAAATCGACAGCACAGCGCTCATCGCGGTGGCGAGAACGAGTATCCGGCAGCTGCGCGCGGCGGAAAATCCCAGAGCCATGGGTCGAAGTCTAGACGCAGGAAAGGCCGCTTGCAAAGCAGCAAGGCGTCAAAGACCCGTGATGGGGGGAGACCGCACCCGGCCCGAAAGGGCCGGATTCAAGCCCAATCCAGCCTTGCGGGTACAGCCGTGTAGGGTTCAGGCTTCTAGGGTTCAGCCTTGGCGCGCCTTGAAGCGGCGCTGAACCTTGTTGATCACGTAAACCCGGCCCTTGCGGCGGACCAGACGGTTGTTGCGATGGCGACCGCGCAACGATTTCAGCGAGTTACGGACCTTCATGGGACAATCCTGATGCTTTGAAAGGCCGCGTTCGGCACGATCGTTCGGGAAACCCGAAAATGGCAAAATGGGCTTTATCCCGCCGGCGGCCGAGCCACCCGGGATGCGCGGTTTCTAAGCCATAGCGCGGTCGAATGTCAATCCGAACAGGCCGTTTTGGGCCCTTTTTGGCCGCCAGTGCCAATCCCTGGGGAAATAGCCCCGTCCGGGGTCTTCGATTGAAATGACCGACAAATCAACGAACCGGGAACTCGACCATGGCCTCCCCGGTCGCGACCTTCTCGCCCGCCTGGTTGCAGACAAGGACGTCGATCAGGACCCAGCGCGAATTCGAGGTCACCTGCTTGGACTTCACGATGCCGGTGGGCTGAATGGTGTCTCCGGGCCGGACCGGCTTGACCCAGCGGGTTTCGAGACGGCGGTGGATGGCGCCGCGCGGATAGGCCCAGTC
>JBAVEE010000481.1:0-3720 GCA_049587575.1 Bradyrhizobium sp. | reverse complement strand
CTCGCCGGTCAGCGGCAGGTTGCATTGCTTCAGGAGCTTCGGGCCGTCCTTGGCCGAATGCTCCATCACCACCACGACGCGCTTGACGCCCGCGACCAGGTCCATCGCGCCGCCCATGCCCTTGACCATCTTGCCGGGGATCATCCAGTTGGCGAGATCGCCGTTCTGCGCCACCTGCATCGCGCCGAGGATCGACAGGTCGATGTGGCCGCCGCGCACCATGCCGAACGACTCGGCCGAGGAGAAATAGCTGGTCGACGGCAATTCGCTCACCGTCTGCTTGCCGGCGTTGATGAGGTCGGGGTCTTCCTCGCCCTCGAAGGGAAACGGCCCCATCCCGAGCATGCCGTTCTCGCTCTGCAGCTGGACGTCGATGCCGTCGGGGATGTAGTTCGACACCAGCGTCGGAATGCCGATGCCGAGATTGACGTAGTAGCCGTCGCGCAATTCCTTGGCGGCGCGCGCCGCCATCTGTTCGCGGGTCCAGGCCATCAGACTTCCTCTCCGGTTGCGGCGGCGGTGTCGCGCTTGCGCGTGTTGCGGAACTCGATGCGCTTGTTGGCGGTGCCGACCTGGATGATGCGCTTGACGAAGATGCCGGGGGTATGGATGTGATCGGGGTTGATCTGGCCCGCCGGCACCAGATGCTCGACCTCGGCGACCGTGATCTTCGCCGCCGTCGCCATCATCGGGTTGAAGTTCCGCGCGGTCTTGCGGTAGACCAGATTGCCGGCGGTATCGCCCATCCAGGCGTGGACGATGGCGAGATCGGCGAACAGCCCGCGCTCCATCAGGTACTTCTCGCCGTCGAATTCCTTCACTTCCTTGCCTTCGGCGATCAGGGTGCCCACCCCGGTCTTGGTGTAGAACGCCGGAATGCCGGCGCCGCCGGCGCGGATGCGCTCGGCCAGGGTGCCCTGCGGATTGAATTCGAGTTCCAGTTCGCCGGCGAGGTATTGCTGGGCGAACAATTTGTTCTCGCCGACATAGGACGAGATCATCTTCTTGATCTGCCGGGTTTCGAGCAGGCGGGAAAGCCCGATGCCGTCGATGCCGGCGTTGTTGGACACCACCGTCAGGTTCTTCACGCCGGAGTCGCGGATCGCGTCCGACAGGGTCTCGGCGATGCCGCACAGGCCGAAGCCGCCCGACATCACCATCATGCCGTCCTTCAGGATGCCGTCGAGGGCCGATTTGGCGTCGGGGTAGACCTTTTTCATGAACTGCGACCTGATGGAGGGAGCTGCAAGCCGGCATCGGCCGGCACGCTATCGAGGGATTATTAGGCGAATTCTTCGCAACGCGTCAATGACGGGGGCTTCGCGCTGTCATTCCGGGATGGTGCGTTAGCACCAGACCCGGAATCTCGAGATTCCGGGTTCGATGCTTCGCATCGCCCCGGAATGACGGGACGGCGAGATGCGCCCGCGCGCCCGACCCCGTCCGCCAACGGCCTTGAAAGCGTCAAGAAAACCCATCAAGTTGCCCGGGTTGGCATCGGATTTCGCGCCCTGCCCGTTTTCGGCAGTGACCCCTGACATCGAGCCGGCGTGGATTCAACCAGACTTCAACCAGACCTGGATATCTCATTGACGATGGCCCAAGGAATAAAGCGCCTGGGGATGCCGGTTGCGGCGTTGCTCGGCGTGGCGCTGATCGGCCTGATCGCGGCCTCCTGGTTTCTCAACCGGGACGCGTTGCGCCAGGCGGTGGAGGCGCAGATCCGCGCCGTCACCGGCCTCGATCTGGTGGTCAAGGGCTCGACCGAGATTTCGGTGTTTCCCGCCAGCTATATCAGCTTTCACGACGTCGGCCTGAGAGGCGGGGCGGCCGCCGATCCGGCGCTCGCCGTCGACGTGCTGACCGCGAATTTGCGGCTGCTGCCGCTTTTGCTGCAGCGGTTCGAGATCGCCGACGTCATGATGCTGCGCCCCCACATCCATGTCAGCCGCGACGCCAAGGGCGACAGCAACTGGACGCCTTTCATCTCGACGATCGCGCGCACCATGAAGCCCGGCGCCGACAACCAGGTGTCGTTCTCCGAGATCAGGATCCAGGACGGCACGCTGTCCTACGAGGATGCCGGCCACCAACTGACCGAGCATCTCGACGATATCGACCTGTCGCTGGCCTGGCCGTCGATCTCGCGCTCGTTCGCGGCCACCGGGCAATTCGACTGGCGCGGCGAACGCGTCGACGGCTCGATCAGCATCAGCGACTTCGTCGCCGCATTGTCGGGCGACCGCTCCGGGCTGAAGGCGCGAATATCGAGCGCGCCGCTGAAGCTCGCCTTCGACGGCAGCGTGGCCAACCGCACCAGCATGATGATGGAAGGCACGCTGACGGTGGATTCGGCGTCGTTGCGCAACGCGTTCCGCTGGACCGGGCAGGCGCCGCCGGGCGGAGGCGGCTTCGGCCGCTTCGCGCTGAAGGCGCGCGCCAACGTCGTCGGCCCGTCGATCGCCCTGACCAACGTCAACGTCGAACTCGACGGCAATGTCGCCGAGGGCGTGATGACCTACGCCAATAACGGCCGCCAGTCGCTGCAGGCGACGCTCGCCGCCGACACGCTCAACTTCACGCCCTATATCTCCACCATCCGCCTGCTCGCCTCCGGCGCGCATGACTGGAACCGGCAGTTGTTCGATCTGGACTCGCTGTCGACCACCGACCTCGACATGCGCCTGTCGGCGGCCAGGGTCACGGTCGGCCCGACCAAACTGGGGCGGACCGCGTTCGGCGCCAATCTGCGCGGCGGCGCGCTGGCGCTCTCGGTCGGCGAGGCGCAGGTCTATGGCGGCATCGTCCGCGGCTCGTTCGGCATCGCGCGCGTCGACACCATGGCCGACGTCAAGGCCCAGTTCCAGTTCACCGATGTCGACCTGCAGGCCTGCGCCTCCGAATTGTTCGGCATCAACAAGCTGTCCGGCCGCGGCAATCTCGGCGTCTCGCTGGTGGCCTCGGGCTCGTCGCCGTTCGGTCTGGCGTCATCGCTCGACGGCACCGCGACCCTGACCGGCCATGACGGCGCGATCTCAGGCTTCAATGCCGAGCAATTGCTGAAACGGCTGGAGCGCCGGCCGCTGTCCGGCGGCGGCAACTTCCGCAGCGGCTCGACGCCTTACGACACGCTCAACATCGCGGTGAAATTCGCCGATGGCATCGCCACCGCCGAGGACGTCCGCGTCGAGGGCCCCGCGGCGCGCCTGACCCTGACCGGCACCGCCTCGGTGCCGGCGCGCGAATTCGATCTCAAGGGCACCGCCAGCCTGACCACGGCCTCTTCGGCCGCGCCCGGCTTCGACCTGCCGTTCGTGGTGCAGGGCCCGTGGGACGATCCCTTGATCTTCCCCGATCCCGAAAGCCTGATCCGCCGCTCGCCGGCGAGTGCGCCGCTCTTGGATGCGGTCAAGGACCGCAAGACGCGGGACGCGGTGAAGAGCGTGCTGGAGCGGTTTACCGGCGGCGGCAAGGCCGCGGCACCGGCGGTGCCTGCCGCGAGTGCGCCGGCGGCGGTGGGGGATGCGAAGGCGAATTGAAGTTTATGTTCGAGTTGTGGGGACGGATGAGCGAGAGCGTAATCCGCGAGTCGTTGGCGGCAACAAGACACGACGCGATTCGATTGAAGCGACAGCCTGCCGAGTCAGCCGGCGGCTACTGGCCGCGCCAGACGAGCACACTAACGCTTTAGCAAAAACCCGCAAGAATCCTTGAGTATAC
>JBAVEE010000480.1:0-3270 GCA_049587575.1 Bradyrhizobium sp. | reverse complement strand
CCGAATCGAGCGCTAAAAAGACTCATTCGCCAAGGACGCTGGGTATCGCTGGGTATCGCTGGGTTTTGACGGAGGTGATTCAATGCCGGACGTCGCAATCGATCTCATACGGCTGGCGCCGTCGAATGTTTCCGGAGACATGCCCCCAATGAGTGACGATGAATGTCTCGTTCGGCTGGTGCAGGCCGTCGCGGAGCAGGATTCCGACAAGCTGGACGAGGTCGCTGCGCTGATGGGCCGGCTCGCTGTCACCATCGAATAGCGCGCGTTTCGGGCCTGGAGCGTCGCAGGCGACACAGCGGATCGGAGGCATTGGCCGCCGCCGTAGTTGAGTTGCCTTTTGGCAAGGCTTGTATCAAAGATGAAGCGGTTCTCGTTACCTCCCGCGGCAACGCCCGCTCTCTCCTGAGGTCCTCCCATGTCCGGTTTTTCGACCGCGCGCCAGAAAATGGTCGATGGTCAGGTGCGTCCCAGCGACGTCACCGATGTCAGGATTATCGATGCGATGCTTGCGGTGCCTCGCGAAGCATTTGTTCCCCAGAATCAGCGTGCGCTGGCCTATCTCGACCTCGATCTCGACGTCGGCGAAGGCGGGCGGGCTAAGCGCTTCCTGATCAAGCCCGTGGTGATAGCGAAAATGCTGCAAGCTGCGGATATCAAGGATACCGACGAAGTCCTGGTCGTCGGTTGCGCGTCCGGTTATTTGGCTGCGCTGGTTGCGAAATTGGCTCGGCATGTGACGGCTACCGAATGCGAGCCGTCGCTGGTGGCGAAGGCGAGGGACGTGTTCGCCGAACTCGGGATTGGGAATGTCACGGCCAAGACCGCTGCGGCCGCCGAAGGTGATTCGGCAAATGCGCCCTACGATGTGATCATCCTCAATGGAGCGACCGAAATTGTGCCCGATGGGCTCTACCGGCAGCTCAAGGAAGCGGGCCGCCTGGTCGGGGTCTTTGCCATAACCCAACCGCAGCGGGCCGTCATCGTGACGCGTTCGCATGACGATTTCGGGAATCGGGCCCTTTTCGATGCCGCAATCCCGGTTTTGCCTGGGCTTGAGCGGCCTCCGGCGTTCGTTTTCTAGCTGCCGGCCGGCAAATCGCATTCGAAAATCAAAAGTGTGGCCCGGATGCCCCATGTCAGGAGTTTCCCACTGTCCAGCGTCTCGGGGGGTTCCTTCGCTCTTGCGCCGGGAATAAGGTGCGGTGGGATATCTGTTTGGAATGACATGACAACCGGGTTCAAGGCGCGCGAACCGGCCAGGGCTTGAATGGAATATCGGGAATGAATGGGGCGAAGTTCGTTACCGGGGCTGCGGCTGCGGTGCTTCTGTTAGCGTTTGTGGGTCCGGCGCCGGCCCTGGCCGACACGATCGAGGCTGCGCTGGTGCGCGCCTATCAAAACAACCCGCAGCTCAATGCGCAGCGTGCAACCGTCAGGGCAACGGACGAGAACGTGCCGCAGGCCTTGTCGGGTTACCGTCCGAAAGTCGCGCTGACGGCCAGCGCGGGATATCAGTACGGCGATTCGCTTGCCAATTTCGGAACGCCCATTGATTTTGCCGGAGCCACACCGCCGACCAGTGTCGGCGGTTCGGTCACGCAGACGCTATATAACGGCAATCAGACCGCCAATAAAACCCGCGCCGCGGAGAGTCAGGTCTCGGGCGCGCGCGAAGGTCTGCGCGTGCTCGAACAGACGATCCTGCTCGCGGCCGCCACCATTTATATGGATTATCTGCGCGATGCCGCCATCGTCGAGGTCCAGCGCAGCAATGTTCGCGTTCTTGACCAGACGCTGAAGCAGACCCGCGACCGGTTCAATGTCGGCGAAGTGACGCGCACCGACGTCGCGCAGTCGGAGGCGCAGCTTGCCGCCGGCAAGACGCAGCTTTTGGCAGCCGAAGCAACGCTGACGACGACCAAGGCAAATTTCCGTCGAATCATCGGCAACGAGCCGGCAGCCCTCGCGCCGGGTTCGCCGGTCGATCGCTTCTTGCCGGGGACGCTGCCGGCCGCGGTTGAACTCAGCCTGATCGAAAATCCGAATGTAACGGCGGCGATGTACGGCATCGACGTCAACTATCTCCAGGTCAAGGTGAACGAGGGCGCACTGCTGCCGACGGTCACGATGCAGGCCTCCGTCCAGCAGGCCTACCAGACAAATATTACGGCGCCTCGGACGTTTAGTGCGACGGCCCTCGCGCAGGTCTCGGTTCCGGTTTACCAGGGCGGCGCCGAGTACTCGCTGATCCGCCAGTCCAAGGAAACGCTGGCGCAACAGCGTCTCGTTCTCGAGCAGACCCGCGACCAGGCTCGCGCCAACACCGTCACGGTGTGGGGGCAATTGGTGGCGGGCAAGGCCCAGGTGGCGTCGGCTCAGTCGCAGGTGACCGCGTCGGAGATCGCGCTCAACGGTGTGCGTGAAGAAGCCAAGGCGGGACAGCGGACCACGCTTGACGTGCTCAACGCCCAGCAGGCGCTGGTCAACGCTCGCGTCGCCCTCGTCACGGCGCAGCACGATCGCGTGGTTGCGTCCTATGGGGTCCTGGGCGCAGTGGGACGGTTGTCGCCGCAGGTGCTTAATCTTCAGACCAACGTGTATGACCCGAGCGTGCATTACCAGCAGGTGCGCGACAGCTGGTACGGTGTCCGCACTCCCGACGGCCGCTGATCGCGGCTGTCGTCGCGTTGTGACATGACGGACGACGTCGGCAGATCATCAACGCGTTCGATCTTTTCGCTGCACCGGCCGTGGTTTTGGCTCAGGCCGACGGGCTGGCTTTGCGCGAATCATGCGCCGCAGCGTTGCTTGCAATCACGAGTTGCCCTGACGTACCGTTCTTCGAGGCAGGTGAACGATTCGCAGCGCGTTCGGAACCCTCAAGGCCCCGGCGCTTCGGTGCCCCGGCAGGAGCAGAATGCGCGCGATGAGTCCGGCGGCGTTTGATCTGGGGACAAGTCGGGCTTGTGCGGTGAAAATCCGGACCCGCATATCCGGAACCGGCAAATCCTGCGCTGATTGGTGTAAAACGCTTGCGAGGGCGTTGATGAGGTGGAATCGGAGATGACGCAGCCTGCGAAGGTCCAAGAGCCCTCGATGGAGGAGATCCTGGCGTCGATCCGGCGCATCATTGCCGACGACGAAGCAAAGCCGGCGACTGCCGAGAAATCCTCCAGCCCCGCGGCCCCCGCCAAGGCGGAAAAAGCCGTTGCTGCGGTGCCAGCGAAGGCGCCCGTGATGAACGACATTCCTCCGTCGGCCATTCCC
>JBAVEE010000479.1:0-5447 GCA_049587575.1 Bradyrhizobium sp. | reverse complement strand
ATATCAAGCTGCTGCGCTCGCCGCATCCGCATGCCAGGATTCGCTCGATCG
Organism: Bradyrhizobium sp.; assembly: GCA_049587575.1. GTDB lineage: Bacteria > Pseudomonadota > Alphaproteobacteria > Rhizobiales > Xanthobacteraceae > Bradyrhizobium. Next base: position 5,396 of record JBAVEE010000479.1, on the reverse strand, counting down.
ACAAGACCGCGGCATTGACCGTCCCGGGCGTGCATTCGGTTCTGACCTTCGAAGACGCGCCGGATGGCCTGTTCTCGACCGCGCGGCACGAGAAGGCATGGATGGACCCTGACGATACCCGGGTGCTCGACGATGTCGTCCGCTTCATCGGGCAAAAGGTGGCCGCCGTGATCGCCGAGTCCGAGGCGTCAGCGGAAGAGGGCTGCCGCCGTCTCAAGGTCGATTACGATATCCTGCCGGCCGTGGTCGATCCGGCGCAGGCGATTGCGGAAGGCGCGCCCTTGATTCACGGCGGCAAGACCCCGGAGCAACGCGTCGCCAACGCGCAGCGCAACATCGTGGCGGAGAGCCATGGCGAATTCGGCGATGTCGCCAACGCCCTCGCCCATGCCGCGGTCACTTACGAGGGAACCTTCACGACCCAGCGGGTCCAGCACGCCGCGCTCGAAACCCACGGCGGCCTTGCCTGGGTCGATCCGGGCGGGGTCCTGCACGTTCGTTCGAGCACGCAAACCCCGTTCCTGACGCGACGCGCGCTCACGGAAATCTTCGATCTGCCGCCGGACAAGGTCCGGGTGTTCTGCGAACGCGTCGGCGGCGGCTTCGGCGGCAAGCAGGAAATGTTCGTCGAGGATATTCTTGCGCTTGCCGCGCTCAGGACCGGACGGCCGGTCAGGCTCGAATTCACGCGAGAGGAGCAGTTCATCGCGACCTCGACGCGGCATCCGATGCGGATCACCGTAAAGGCAGGTGCCGACAGTCATGGAAAACTCACGGCGCTGCAGCTCGACGTGCTCTCCAACACCGGCGCCTACGGCAATCACGCCGGCCCGGTGCTGCTCCATGCCTGTGGCGAGTCGATCGGCGTCTATAACTGTCCGAACAAGAAGGTCGATGCCGTCGTCGCCTACACCAACACCGTGCCGGCCGGCGCCTTTCGCGGCTATGGCCTGCCGCAGACGCTGTTCGCCGTGGAAGCCGCGATCGACGAACTGGCCAAGGGTCTGGGCATCAGTCCCTTCGAAATTCGCCGCCGCAACATCGTGAAACCGGGAGACCCGATGCTGTCGCCGCCGGGTCATGGCGACACCGACATCGTCTACGGCAGTTACGGGCTCGATCAGTGCCTCGACTGGGTCGAGCGCGCGATGCAGGCCGAGGGGCCAAAGGTCGAACTCTCCGCCGACTGGCTGATTGGCGAGGGCATTGCGCTTACCATGATCGATACCGTTCCACCGGGCGGGCATATCGCGGATGCCCGGATTTCGCTGCGTGAGGATGGAGGTTTCGAACTGACCGTCGGAACGGCGGAGTTCGGCAACGGCACCTCGACGGTGCATCGCCAGATCGCCGCCACCGCGTTGGCAACGACCGTCGAAAAGATCCGCCTGCTGCAGTCCGACACTGCGCATGGCGGCCACGACACCGGCGCGTACGGCAGCACCGGAACCTTCGTCGCCGGGCGCGCGACGCAGGCTGCGGCGGAAAACCTGGCCGAAGATCTCCGGATATTCGCTTCCGCCTTGACGAAGACGAGCCCCGATATTTGCGTTCTGGAAGACGATTCCACCGTTTGCGGCGGGCATCGGCTGTCGTTCGCCCGGCTCGCCGAAGCCGCCCGCGCGCAAGGCCGCACCTTGAGCGCGAACGGCACCTCGCAAGGCACGCCGCGGTCGGTCGCGTTCAATGTTCAGGGCTTTCGCATCGCCGTGAACAAGGGCACCGGAGAAATCAGGATCCTCAAAAGCGTGCATGCCGCGGACGCCGGGCGGGTCGCCAATCCGATGCAGTGTCGCGGCCAGGTCGAGGGCGGCGTCGCGCAGTCGCTCGGTGCAACGCTGTATGAGGAAATGGTGATCGACGATGGCGGCCGCGTCACCAATCCGAGATTTCGCGACTACCACTTGCCTTGCTTTGCCGACATTCCACGCACCGATGTGTTTTTCGCCGATACCACCGATGCGCTGGGACCGATGGGTGCGAAATCAATGAGCGAAAGTCCCTACAATCCGGTGGCGGCCGCGCTCGGCAACGCCCTTGCAGATGCCACCGGCCTCCGCTTCACCGCGGTGCCGTTCAAGCCGGACCGGCTATGGCCGCTGTTGCACGAGAAGTTTGGCTCCTAGGGCATCCCCTCGTCCCGCTTGGCATGGACCTTGTATTCGTGTGCCATGATCGAGCAACAGGCCCACGCGGGAAGGAAAAAGTCCATGACCAGCGAAATCGACCCGGTAGATCAGATCCTGCCGACCCCTCGCCTGCTGGCGCTTGGATTGCAGCACGTGCTGGTGATGTATGCCGGCGCGGTCGCGGTCCCCCTGATCATCGGCCGCGCGCTGAAGCTCGCACCGGAAGAGGTTGCGTTCCTGATCAGCGCGGACTTGTTCGCCTGCGGGCTTGCCACCCTGGTGCAATGTATTGGCTTTCCCGGCGTCGGCATCCGTCTGCCGGTGATGATGGGCGTCACCTTCGCTTCCGTTGGCCCCATGCTGTCGATGGCTGCGGCACCCGATATCGGCTTGCTCGGAATCTATGGCTCGGTCATCGCTGCCGGAATCTTCGGCATCGTTGCCGCGCCTTTCATCAGCCGGCTGCTGCCGCTGTTTCCGCCTGTCGTCACCGGTACCATCATCATGGTGATCGGCATCTCGCTGATGCGCGTGGGTATCAACTGGGCCGGTGGCGGAATACCCACTTTCACCAAAGTGATTGAAGGCGTTTCCTACGCATTTCCGAATCCGGGTTACGGCCAATTGCAGGGGCTGGGCATCGCGCTGTTCGTGCTGCTGATCATTCTCGGCCTGATCAAATGGGGAAGCGGCTTCGTCGCCAACGTCTCGGTGTTGCTGGGCATTGTCGCCGGAGCGATCCTGGCCAGCGTGCTTGGCGTCATGCATTTCGAGAAGGTCGCGGCGGCGCCATGGGGCGATATCGTGATTCCGTTTCATTTCGGAATGCCGCAATTCCACCTGGTTCCCATCATCACCATGTGCATCGTGATGATCGTGGTGATGATTGAATCGCTCGGGATGTTTCTGGCTCTGGGCGAGATCACCGGCAAGACCATCGACCGCGATGCGCTGACCCGAGGATTGCGCGCTGACGGCGTCGGCACGCTGCTCGGCGGCTTGTTCAACACCTTTCCCTATACGTCGTTCTCGCAGAATGTCGGGCTCGTCAGCGTCACCGGGGTGCGCTCGCGCTGGGTAACCGTGACCGGCGGTGCGATCATGATCCTGCTCGGCTTGCTGCCGAAGATGGCCGCCCTTGTCGAAGCGGTTCCGCTGGTGGTGCTCGGCGGCGCCGGCCTTGTGATGTTCGGCATGGTCGCGGCCACGGGCGCGCGAATCCTCACCGCCGTCGACTTCAAGAACAATCGCTACAACCTGTTCGTGGTCGCGATCTCGGTCGGTTTCGGCATGATCCCGCTCGCTGCGCCGAATTTCTTCCGCAACCTGCCGCACGATCTGCAGCCGCTGCTGGAGTCCGGCATCCTGCTCTGCGCGGTCGTTGCCGTCATCCTGAATGCATTCTTCAATGGCGTCGGCAGCACGGCTGCCGCGCAGGCGGATGCGGTGGCGGCGGCTTCGTCGGAGCAGCATGTTTGATTCACTGCGTCATGACCGGGCATGACGACGGCAGATCAGGCCCTTAGCTTCCCCGAAACGTCGCATAACTCCAGGGCGTGACCAGCAGCGGCACATGGAGGTGGCCTTCAGGCTCGCTGACGGAAAACCGCAGCGGAATCCGGTCGAGGAATGGCGGATCCGACATCGGCACCTGCCGCTCCGCAAAATACTCGCCGACACTGAACATCAATTCGTAGCGGCCGATCGGCACCGGCCGCCCACCGATGAGCGGATGATCGGTCCGGCCATCCGCGTTGGTGATCGCGCGGGTCACGAGGCGGCTCGCGCCGAGGTCGGACAGTTCGACCAGTTCGACCGCGATCCCGGCCGCCGGCCTGCCGCTATGGGTATCGAGCACGTGGGTCGACAGCCGCCCGTGCACCTGCAGCCGGTCGTCCGACGCCACCAGCAGATCGAGGCGCAACGCGGCGATCCGGCAGATTTCATCGATCGATGTCTGCGTTTCGGTTTCGGCATCGTTGGGCAAACGACGCTCGAAATCGCGCAGGATCGAAGCTTTGGTGTGGCGACGGACGCAAACGATATAGGGAAATCCGAACTTGCCGCGGTAGGCGTCGTTGACCCGCTCGAAGGCCTCGTATTCGGCGTCGGACAACCGATCGAGGCCGACGCTGTTCTGTTCGGCACTGGATTCCGCGGTGAGGCCTGCGGCGCGCTGGGTCTTGCTGGCGAGATCGGGATGCGCCTTGATCAGGGCCAGCCGAAGCTCCGGCGTCGCACGGCCGACAGCGGCCTTCATCGCCTCGAACAACTGGTTCACACCGGTGAACGGCCGCGCCGACGCGGCCTGCTCGGCGATCCACGGCGAGTATTCGAAGATATTGGCAAGCGACCCGACAAAATCGTCCTTGCCGCATGCGTTCAGGTCGGAAAGCGATTTCTGAGACATGGTCCTGACTATCCGACGTGCGGCGCACTGGCGGCAAGATGGGAAAGATGGGCATGCCAGTGCTGTGCGATCTGCAGCCGCGTCGGCACCCAGACCCGCTCATGACTCTTGATGTAGTCGAGAAACCGCATCAGCGACGCCGCGCGTCCCGGACGCCCGACGATCCGGCAGTGTAGCCCCACCGACATCATCCTGGGCGACGTTTCGCCTTCCGCATACAGCACATCGAAACTGTCCTTGAGGTAGGTAAAGAACTGGTCGCCGCCACCGAAGCCCTGCGCATTGACGAAACGCATGTCGTTGACGTCGAGGCTATAGGGAATGATCAGGTGCGGCCCGGCCGGCCCTTTGATCCAATAGGGCAGATCGTCGGCGTAGGAGTCGCAGGAATAGAGGAAACCGCCGGCTTCCATCACGAGCTTCACGGTGTTGATCGATGTCCGCCCGGTGTACCAGCCGAGCGGGCGCTGCCCGGTCACCTCGGTATGGACGCGGATCGCGTCGGCGATCTCCGCCCGCTCCTCCGCTTCGGACATGTCCTTGTGCTCGACCCACTTCAGGCTGTGGCTGGCGATGTCCCAATGGGCTTCCTTCATCGCAGCGACCACCTGCGGATTTCGTTTCAGCGCTGTCGCCACACCGAATACCGTCGTCGGCAGCTTGCGCTCGGTGAAAATCCGCCACAATCGCCAGAAGCCCGCGCGAGAGCCGTACTCGAACATCGATTCGATATTGGCGTGGCGCTGTCCGGGCCAGGGTTGCGCCCCCAGCACGTCCGAGAGGAAGGCCTCCGAGGCGCGGTCACCGTGCAGAATGTTGTTCTCGCCGCCTTCCTCGAAATTCACCACGAACTGCAC
>JBAVEE010000478.1:0-7073 GCA_049587575.1 Bradyrhizobium sp. | reverse complement strand
TGATAGTCGTGGCCGTACATCGGCCGGATCTTGGAAAGCCAACTGCGGTCGCCTTTGGCTTCCCGGCACAGCGCTTTCTTGATCGCGGCGTTGACGAAGATGCGCTGCACGCTCGGCTCAAGGGCTGCGTCACGGATCACGCTGAGATGTTTCGGCGTCCAGACGGTCGGATCGATATCGAGCCGGTCCGGACGCACCATCATGACCGCGGACATTTCCTCGCGCTCGTTGCGCGACAATTGCCGGTTCGGCATCGGCGTCAGCCAGATATCGGCGTCGAGGCCGACCTGATGGCTGGCGTGCCCGGTGAACATCGGACCACCGCGCGGCTGCGACATGTCGCCGACCAGGATGCCCGGCCAGCCGGTGTCCTTGTGCACCTTGGCCGACAACCGCTCCAGCAGCGCGACCATGTCGGGATGCGCCCAATTGCGATTGCGCGACAACCGCATCACCTGCCAGGTCTCGCCGTTGATCGGCAGCGCTTGCGCGCCCGCGATACAGCCGTGGGCGTAGAAGCCGATCACCCGCGTCGGCATCGCCGCAGGCAGGACTTTGCGGCCGAACAGCTCCTTGGCGCCGAGCTTGGGATCGTTCGGATTGGCGAGCGGCGGCAGCGGCTTCGGATCGACGCTTCCCTTGTCCTGCGCCAGCGCGGCGGTGGCGCCGACATCAGCGGCGAAGGCGAGGAGGAGCGGGATCAGGATCAGGCGGAGGTTCATGGGGTCACTCTACATCACGCGTGTTCAGCTTGGAATTCGGCAATCGGGCCATGGCACGCCGATCGCGATGGCTTGATCGCCGGGGGCCGAGGCTCTGGGCCGCCGGTTGCGTCAGGCTGCACCCGTCACAAGCGGCGGCGCTGTTCGCCCTGGTCGGGCGGCAGGGCGGCGCGGCCGGCATCTTTACGATTCAATAACCCTGTAGGTCGTTGACGAAATTTAGCGCACCAATGGCGCATTGTATGCGCGGTGAAGCTGGACGGTTTTGTATTGCACATCCGCAGGCGCTAACAGCCATGCTTTCGCGGGACAGCTATCTTTCCGTTATTAATCTCGCGAAGAAGCCTCTTAAACGGGCAGCCAGAACCCAGGAATCTCCTTGCGGGATGCTGATGCGCATGTGCGTCGGCGGCAAGGGATACCATTTTTTCAGACACTTATTGGAGAACCATACGAGCAGAATGCGAGTAGGGGCGCCAATGCCGAGAATTCCGACCAAGAAACCAAGAGCAATAAAGCAGGCTGTCGCGGCGCGCGTGGCGTGCCCGGCCCGGCGGGCGAAGCCCGGTCCGAAAGCCTCGGCAGGCAATCGGCCGATGGCGGCAGAGACCGGCGAGATCGCGCGCATGCGCGCCGAGGCGGAAGCCGCGGTTACGGAAGCGCGAAAGTCCCACGAACGGCTGCGCGAGGCCATCGATATCCTGCCGCAGGGCATCGTGTTTCTCGACGCCGACGGGCGCTACATTCTCTGGAACAAGAAATATTCCGAGATCTACAGCCGCAGTTCCGACCTGTTCAAGCCGGGCGCGCGGCTGCAGGACACGATCCGCATCGGTGTCGAGCGTGGCGATTATCCGGAAGCAGTCGGCCGCGAGGAGGAATGGATCGCCGAACGGCTCGCCCGGCTCTATCAGCCCGGCGAACGCCACGAGCAATTCCTTGCCGACGGCCGCTGTATTCTGATCGAGGAGCGGCTGACCGGGGATGGCGGCATCATCGGCCTGCGCGTCGACATCACGGAGCTGAAGCAGCGCGAGGCTTCGTTTCGCCTGCTGTTCGACAGCAATCCCATTCCCATGATCGTCTGCGCGCTGGATGATGAACGCATCCTTGGCGTCAACGCCGCCGCGGTCGCGCACTACGGCTATAGCCGCGCCGAATTCGAAAAGCTCACGATCCGCCGCGTCCAGGCCTTCGAATCCGAGCCGCCCTGGATCGGAGACCGCAGCAGCGACGAACGGGCGGCGCGTACCTGGAAGCATGTCAGGGCCGACGGAACGCTGATCGACCTGGCGATCTATTCGCGCCATCTGGTCTATGGCGACCAGCCCGCGGTGTTGCTGGCGCTGATCGACATTACCGAACGCAAGCACGCCGAGGCGCGGCTCACTTTCATGGCGCAGCACGACGACTTGACCGGCCTGCCGAACCGCGGTCTGCTGCGGCAACGGATGGACCAGATTTTGCTGCACGCGCGGCGCAGTTCGGACCGGGCCGCGGTGCTGATCCTCGGCATCGATAATTTCAAGGCGGTCAACGATACGCTTGGCCACGGCATCGGCGACAAGCTGCTCCGCGCCGTCGCCAAGCGCCTGCGATCGATGCTGCGTGAGGAAGATACGCTTGCCCGTCTCGACTCCGACGAATTCGCCGTTGTCCAGAGCGGACTGGCGCGGCCCGAGGATGCGGTGTTGCTGGCCGGGAGATTGCTGGAAGCGATCGGCGAGCCCTATCTGCTTGGCGGTCATTCCGTCGCGGTCGGCGCCAGCATCGGCATCGCGATGGCGCCCGGCGACGGCGACGAGCCGGAAAAACTGCTGAAACACGCCGCCATGGCGCTGTCCCGCGCCAAAAACGACTCGCGCGGTACCTTCAGCTTCTTCGAGTCCGGAATGGACGCCCGCGCCCAGGCTCGCCGCAGGATCGAAGCCGATCTGCGCGAGGCAATCGAGACCGATGTGCTGCGGCCGCATTATCAGCCGGTGATCGACCTTTCGACCGGACGCATCACCGGCTTTGAGGCGCTGGTACGCTGGCCGCACGCCGAACGCGGCATGATTTCGCCGGCGGAATTCATCCCCGTCGCCGAAGAGACCGGCCTGATCAACGGACTCGGCGGCCTGATGCTGCGCCGCGCCTGCATGGACGCGGCGCTCTGGCCGGACCATGTTCGCGTCGCGGTCAACCTGTCGCCGTTGCAGTTTCGCACCGGCAATCTGCTGTCGACCGTGATCGACGCGCTGAAGCAGTCCGGTCTGCCGGCAACGCGGCTCGAACTGGAGATCACCGAGAGCCTGCTTCTGGAGAAGAGCGGCCACGTGCTTGCGACGCTACACGCGCTGCGCGCGCTCGGCGTGCGCATTTCGATGGATGATTTCGGCACCGGCTATTCCAGTTTGAGCTACCTGCGGAGCTTTCCCTTCGACAAGATCAAGATCGATCAGTCGTTCGTGCGTGACCTTGCCGCCAATCGCGATGCGCAGGCGATCGTGCGCGCGATCATCAGCCTCGGTATTGGACTGGGCGTCACCATTACGGCCGAAGGCGTCGAGACCGAAGCCGAGCTGAGCTGCCTGTGCGCCGAGGGTTGCCACGAGGGACAAGGCTTCCTGTTCAGCCGCGCGCGGCCCAACAGCGAGATTGCCGGCCTGTTGCAGGCGCAGTTCTGCAACGACGTCAGTGAGGATGCCGGCAAGGCTTCGCTGGTCGCCTGACGGCGGCCGGCTATTTCCCGCGCCAGGCAGGCGTAGCGCCGGCTTAAGCGGCGTCGCGCAGGCCGGCCAGGAAGGTATCGACGCTTTCGAACAGCGTGGAGGCGTGCTGGCTGAGTTCGCTGGATGCGACGAGGACGGTATCGGCCAGGGCGCGCGACTGGTCGGCGGCCTGGCTCGCGCCGGCCACATTGACCGCGACCTCGCTGGTGCCGGCGGCAACCTGTTGCACGCTGCGCGCAATCTCGCGGGTCGCCGATCCCTGCTCCTCGACGGCGGCGGCGATGGTGGTGGCGATCCCGCTGATCTGCCGGATGGTGTCGCTGATGCCGTCGATCGCGGCTGTGCAGTCGCCGGTGGAGGATTGGATGGCGGTGACTTGACCGGCGATCTCCTCGGTGGCCTTGGCCGTCTGGCTGGCGAGCGCCTTGACCTCGGACGCGACCACCGCAAAACCCCTGCCGGCTTCTCCGGCGCGCGCCGCCTCGATGGTCGCATTCAGCGCCAGCAGATTGGTTTGGCTGGCGATGGCGCCGATCAGGCGAAGCACATCGCCGATTTTGTCGCTGGCGGCGGCAAGGCTCCCGACCATTTCCGTGGTTTGCCCGGCCTTGGCCACGGCGGCGTCGGCAACGTCGCTGGAATGGGTGACCTGGCGACTGATCTCGGCCACTGATGAGGCAAGCTCTTCGGTGGCGGCCGCGACCGTGTTGACGCTGGCGGAAGCCTCCTCGGAAGCCGCGGCGGCGGCCGCGGCCTGCGCCGAGGTCCCGTTGACGCTGGCGGTGATCTCTGCCGCCACGCGCTGCATATCCTTGGTCGCCCGCGCGACCGCGCCAACCACACTCTTGACGTCGGCTTCGAAGCGGTCGGCCATTTGACGCTGCAACGCCTTCTTATCCAGCTCGGCCTGCTGTTTGGCGGCCTCCTGCGCCTCACGCAACGAGCGCGCCTCGATCATGTTGCGGCGAAAGACGTCGACGGCTCCCGCCATGGTGCCGAGCTCGTCCTTTCGGTCGCCGCCGGGGATGGTCACATCGGTATCGCCACTCGAAAGGCGGTTCATGACAGCGGTAATGGCAGTCAACGGGCGCGACATGCCGCGGCCGAGCAACAGTGCCAGCAAGGCGGCGGCGACGAGAATGGCGATCGTGCCCAGAACGAGGTTGCGCTGCGAGCTTGCCGCCGCCGCCTCATATTCGGTGGTGTCCTTGACCAGCTCGATCACCGCGACCGGCTGCCCGGCGTAATTCCTGATTTGTCCGAGATAGAGCGCGGCCGGATGGCCGTTGAGCGTGGCGTCGCGACGCAGATGGCCGCCGTCGAATACGCTCTTGAGTTCGTCCTGGGTGACGTCCGAAGCGGCGCCGAGGGTCGATGCGATGCTCACGAAAGCCTTGCCATCGAAGCGGTGCACGGCGAGATCGACGCCGAAGCGCTGCTTGGCGCTGTCGACGAATTGCTTGCCAAAGGAAACGCCGACATCGGCAACGGCGAGGCTCTTGCCGTCGCGCATGATCGGCGTCATGGCGAAAACACCGAGCGAATCCCGCCCGGCTTCAACGCCGACAATCGGTTTCCCGGTCTTGTTCGACTCGACCACCGTCGTGCGCCGCGCCGAGATGTCCTCGCCGAACAGTTTCGGCGCGTGAACCCGGAAGAAGGCGGTGGCCGGCGGCGTGTGGAAGCTGATCAGCGGGATTCCCTGCGACTTCAGCGCCGCAAACGGCGCCTGCAACAGCGGCATCAGCGCGTCGCGGTCGCCTTTGGCTATCGCGTCCGCCACCGGAGACAGATTGGCGATCACGGCGCTGACCGCCAGCGCGGCACGGCCTTCATAGTCGAGGGCGGCGATGACGCTGTCATATTGCAGCTTGAGCTGCTGGTCGAGCGCAAGCCGAGTCAAGGCGCGCTCTTGAATGATCGAAAACGTTCCGAGGATACCGCAGGCCGCTGCAACGGTCAGCGAAATGGCAAGCATCAAGCGGGCCGCAATCGATCGAAGTTGGAACATGGGAAGCCTCGCGACAGGAGTACGGAAGTTCCCAGAAAGTGCTTAACATCTGATTGCTTTTGAGGTCGCAGGACCGTAACGCCGCAACCCTCACGCGTCCTGTCCACCGCGCGGGCGACCGGCCGTGGCTCGGCCAGCGCCAGACAGCGGTTCAGTGCCGAAGTGGCGCGTCAGGTCGTTGGTCCGCGCGCGACGGGGCTGGCGGTCAGGATCGATCTGCCGACGTCCTCGTAATGGGTGTCGCGGGCCTGGATCTGCTGCGCGATGGCATGCATGTCGCGGAAGCGGCGCTCGAACTTGTTCGCCTTGAACACGGCGGTGGCGCCGGCCATGTGATAGGCGGTGTCGACCACCGCGGCTGACTGATGGATCGTCCAGGTGGAGGCGAGGCGAAGCGCCGCGCGCCGCTCCTCCGAGATCTTTCCCGTATCGGTCAGATCGTGCCAGGCTTCGGCGGCTGTTGCATAAAGATAGGCGCGAGCGGCGCGCAGATTGCCTTCGGTGCGGCCGATCAGGCCCTGAACGGCGTTGTTCTCCCGCATCGCCTTGAGACCCACGGTGGCCTTGCCGCGCGCCAGATCGATCGCCGCATCGAGCGTGGCGCGGGCGACGCCGAGCGAGATGGCGGCGAAGCCCAGTCCGAACATGGTGTAGGTGGTGATGCCGTAGAGCGGCCCCTTTTCGCGCAGCGCCGTGAAATCGTCGCGCAGCGCGGCGTGCTTTTCCGGGATGAACAGATCCTCGACCGAATAGGAGTCAGTGCCGGTGCCTGAAAGGCCGATCACGTCCCAGACGTCGTACATGGTGGCGCTTGTCGCCGGAAAGACGATGGTGCGTATTTCGGGCGTGCCGTTCGGCTTCAGCCGTTTGGTGCCGTCGGCTTCGACGACCTGGACATGGGCACCGAGCCAGTTCGCCTGGCGTGAGCCGCTGGCGAAGTCCCAGCGCGCGGTGATGCGATAGCCGCCGGGAACGGCATGCACCTCGTTGGCGATCGCGCCCCAGGCGAGGATGTCGTTCGGCTTGCCGAAAATCTCGCGCGCCGCGTCGGCGTCGAGATAGGCCGCCGTCATGGCGCAGACCGAGCACTGGCCGAGGCACCACGCCGTGGAGGCGTCGGCCTTGGCGATCTCCTCCAGCATCTGCATGAAAACTTCCGGCGGCGCCTCGGCGCCACCGAAGCTTTGCGGCAGCAGCGAGCGATAGAGCCCGTTTTCGATCAGGGCGGAAACCACCGGCTGGGTGAGGCGCCGGGTCCGCTCGATCTCGTCGGCCTCGCGTGTGATCAAGGGTGCAAGCGCCTTCGCGCGCTCAACCAGGCCCAACGCTGCGGGCTTATTCATGACGTTTCCTTGCCCTTATCGAGTGATCAATTAAGTGGCATGTTGGTCCATCTGGCGGCGCGGATCAAGATGGGAGAGCGGGCAGCGAAGCGTAATGGCGCCATCATTCCTGGGCGTGCGTCAGCGCCAATCCGCAATCCCGCGTGGCTCACCGCGGCCGGGCCGCGCGCCGCAAAATGCGCCGCAACCGGGTTGTTCTGATTTAACAACTGCAAGAAAAATCGCGATCACCATCCGCATATTTCGATCAACCCGCCTTCGATTGACGCAAATCAATTCGCGG
>JBAVEE010000477.1:0-5705 GCA_049587575.1 Bradyrhizobium sp. | reverse complement strand
GCCCAAAAAGGACCACTCCAAAAATCAAAAGGGACCACTGAGGTTTAGCGGGGATGGAAAGGGGCCATTACCGGGCTCTCGAAAAGAACATATTGCGAACTTGGAACAAATAGGGTACATTGTTCCCAATCACTGATTCAACCCCTTGCCGCCCGTTTGTCCCGCTAGCGAATCCCCGCCATAAGGAGCACCACCCATGTCCGCCACTGCCCTGCGTATCGTCGAAGGATCCTCCATGGACAAGACCAAGGCCCTGTCCGCCGCGCTCTCCCAGATCGAGCGTCAGTTCGGCAAGGGCTCGGTGATGAGGCTGGGCAAGAACGACCGCTCGATGGATATCGAGACCATTTCCTCGGGCTCGCTCGGGCTCGACATCGCGCTCGGCGTCGGCGGCCTGCCGCGCGGCCGGGTGGTTGAGATTTACGGCCCGGAGTCCTCGGGCAAAACCACGCTGGCGCTGCACACGGTCGCCGAGGGCCAGAAGAAGGGCGGCATCTGCGCCTTCATCGACGCCGAACATGCGCTCGATCCGGTCTATGCCAGGAAACTCGGCGTCAACATCGACGATCTCCTGATTTCGCAGCCTGACACCGGCGAGCAGGCGCTGGAAATCTGCGACACGCTGGTGCGCTCCGGCGCGGTCGACGTGCTGGTGATCGATTCGGTGGCGGCGCTGGTGCCGAAGGCCGAACTCGAAGGCGAGATGGGCGATGCGCTGCCCGGCCTGCAGGCGCGTCTGATGAGCCAGGCGTTGCGCAAGCTCACCGCCTCGATCAACAAATCCAACACCATGGTGATCTTCATCAACCAGATCCGGATGAAGATCGGCGTGATGTACGGCTCGCCGGAAACCACCACCGGCGGCAACGCGCTGAAATTCTACGCTTCCGTCCGCCTCGACATCCGCCGCATCGGCGCGATCAAGGAGCGCGACGAGGTGGTCGGCAACCAGACCCGCGTCAAGGTGGTGAAGAACAAGCTGGCGCCGCCGTTCAAGCAGGTCGAGTTCGACATCATGTATGGCGAGGGCGTCTCCAAGATGGGCGAAATTCTCGATCTCGGCGTCAAGGCCGGCATCGTCGAGAAGTCCGGCGCCTGGTTCTCCTATGACAGCCAAAGGCTCGGTCAGGGCCGCGAGAACTCAAAGGCGTTCCTGAAAGCCAATCCCGACATGACCGCCAAGATCGAGGCGGCGATCCGCCAGAATTCCGGCCTGATCGCCGAACAGATTCTGGCAGGCAGCCCTGAGCGCGACGCCGATGGCGACGAGCCGGAGGCCGCGGAGGATTGATCCGCCGTTCGTGTCCCGGACGCGGTGCAGCGCTTTTCGCGCTGCGCCGCAGAGCCGGGACCTACACGTGTTCGATTAATCTGGACCCCGGATCGGCAGCGCACCGGCCGCGCGCTGCGCAGCATCCGGGGCTTGGGAAGCGATGGACGCGTCGTTCTTTGTCTATATTCTCGCGAGCTAACCCAATGGGACGTTGTATATCGGCGTCACCAACAATCTGGCGCGGCGGGTGTCAGAACATAAGGCCAGGCTTGTTCCCGGGTTCACGCGTAAATACGAAGTGAGCCAACTCGTCTATTTTGAAACGTTCGATTCCATCCTTGAAGCGCGCGCCCGAGAATATTCCCTGAAGCGCTGGCGCCGCGCCTGGAAGATTGCACTGATCGAGAAATTCAACTCGGATTGGCGCGATTTGACGAGCCAGCTGAATTCGTGAACCGTACCCGGTCGGGACGGTGCCCCGGATGCTGTGCAGCGCGCCGCACTTGCGGCGTGGTGCACTGCTGATCCGGGGTCCATGACAAGCGATTTGTGCGATGGGTCCCGGCTCTGCGGTGCATCGTGAAGGACGCTGCACCGCGTCCGGGACACGAGGTGTTTGCGCGTCGGCTCACTCCGCCGCCTCTGCGTATTCGCTGACCGGCGGGCACGAGCACACCAGATGGCGGTCGCCATAGACGTTGTCGACCCGCCCGACGGGAGACCAGTATTTGTCGACCCGCGAGGTGCCGGCGGGGAAGCAGCCCTCGGCGCGGGGATAGGACCGCGCCCACGCCTCATCCGCGATGTCGTGCACCGTGTGCGGCGCGTGACGCAAGGGTGAGGTCTCGACCTTCCAGCGGCCGTTTTCGATCTCGGCGATTTCGTGCCGGATCGCGATCATCGCGTCGCAAAAGCGGTCAATCTCGGCTCTGGATTCGGATTCGGTCGGTTCGATCATCAGCGTGCCAGGCACCGGAAAGCTCATGGTCGGCGCATGGAAACCGTAATCGATCAGCCGTTTGGCGATATCGTCGACGGTGACGCCGCTCGAGCTCTTCAGCGGACGCGGATCGACGATGCATTCATGCGCGACGCGCCCTTTCGCGTTCCGGTACAGCACCGGGAAATGCGGGTTCAATCTGGCCGCGATGTAGTTGGCGTTGAGGATCGCTATCTCGGTGGCGCGCGTGAGGCCTTCGCCCCCCATCATCAGGATGTAGACATAGGAGATCGTCAGGATAGAGGCCGAGCCGAACGGGGCGGCCGATACCGGACCGACCGGCGGCCGGCCGTCGCTTGAGGGATGTCCCGGCAGGAACGGCGCCAGATGCGCCTTGACGCCGATCGGTCCCATGCCGGGGCCGCCGCCGCCATGCGGGATGCAGAACGTCTTGTGCAGGTTGAGATGGCTGACATCGGCGCCGTAATCGCCGGGCCGCGACAGCCCGACTTGCGCATTCAGGTTGGCGCCGTCGAGATAGACCTGTCCGCCATGGCCGTGCACGATGTCGCAGATCTCGCGGATATGCTCCTCGAACACGCCGTGGGTGGACGGATAGGTGATCATCATCGCCGCGAGGTCCCTGGCGTGCTGCTCGGCCTTGGCGCGCAAGTCGCCGACATCGACGTCGCCGCGCGCGTCACACGCCACCACCACGACCTCCATGCCGGCCATGTGAGCGGACGCCGGATTGGTGCCGTGCGCCGAGGACGGGATCAGGCACACCTTGCGATGCGGCTCGTGCCGCGCGGCGTGATAGCCGCGGATCGCCAGCAGTCCGGCATATTCGCCCTGCGCGCCGGAATTCGGCTGCAGCGAGATCGCGTCATAGCCGGTGATGTCGCACAGCCATCGTTCCAGCCGCGCAAACAGCGCATGATAGCCGGCCGCCTGTTCGCGCGGCGCGAACGGATGCAGATCGCCGAATTCGGGCCAGGTCAGCGGAATCATTTCCGATGTCGCGTTGAGCTTCATGGTGCAGGAACCCAGCGGAATCATCGCGCGGTCGAGCGCGAGATCGCGGTCTGCGAGCCTGCGCATGTAACGCAGCAGTTCGGTCTCCGAGCGATGGGCGTGAAACACCGGATGGGCGAGGAACGCGCTTGCCCGCCTAAGTTCTGCGGGCAGCGCCTCGCGGGTTTCGGCTTCGACCTCGGCGTAGGCGAGCTTGCCGCCGAAGGCGCGCCAGACCGCCTCCACAATGGCCGGCGTCGTGGTCTCGTCGAGCGCGATGCCGAGCGTGCCTTGACCGGCGCGCAGGTTGATCTTCCCGGCGCGCGCGCGGGCGACGATTTCGTCCTGCTGCTCGCCGGCATTCACCGTCACGGTATCGAAAAACGCTTCCGATCGCGGCGCGAATCCAAGCCGGCGCAAACCCGCCGCCAGCACGGCGGTGCGGCGATGCACCGAACGCGCGATCCAGGTCAATCCTTCCGGGCCGTGATAGACCGCGTACATCGAGGCGATGATGGCCAGCAGCACCTGCGCGGTGCAGATATTGGAAGTCGCCTTCTCGCGGCGGATATGCTGCTCGCGGGTCTGCAGCGCCAGCCGAAAGGCCGGCTGGCCCCGCGAATCGATCGACAGGCCGACGATCCGCCCGGGCAGCGAGCGCTTCAGCGGCTCGCGCACCGCCATGTAGGCCGCGTGCGGCCCGCCATATCCCATCGGAACGCCGAAGCGTTGCGCCGATCCGATCGCGATGTCGGCGCCGAGTTCGCCCGGCGAGGCCAGCAGCGCCAGCGCCAAGAGATCGGCGGCGACGATGGCAAGCGCGCCCCTGGCGTGCAGCGCCGCGATCGCCGGGCGCAGGTCGCGCAGCGTGCCCGAGGTGCCCGGATATTGCAGCAATCCGCCGAACACGTCCGCCTTGTCGAGATCGCTCAGGGGATCGCCAACGACAAGATTCCATCCCAGCGGCTCGGCCCTTGTACGCAGCACGGCCAGTGTCTGCGGATGCACCTCGGCGTCGACGAAGAACGACCTCGTCTTGGCCTGCGTGGCGCGTTCCGCCAGTGCCATCGCTTCGGCCGCAGCCGTCGCCTCGTCGAGCAGCGAGGCGTTGGTGACATCGAGGCCGGTCAAATCGCAGATCATGGTCTGGAAGTTGAACAGGGCTTCCAGCCGGCCCTGGCTGATCTCGGGCTGGTACGGCGTATAGGCCGTGTACCAGGCCGGGTTCTCCAGGATGTTGCGCTGGATCACCGCCGGCAGAATCGTGCCGGAATAGCCTTGGCCGATCAGCGAGGTGAAGACCTGGTTTTTCGACGCCAGTTCGCGCATATGCGCGAGCGCTTCGGTCTCGCTCAGGGCACGGCCGAGATCAAGCGGCATATCCTGCCGGATCGATGATGGCAGCGTCTCGGCCATCAGCGCCTTGAGGCTCGAGGCGCCCACGGTCTCAAGCATCGCCGCGATGTCGCGGGGGGAGGGGCCGATATGGCGCCGCACGAAGGTGGTGGCCGGCTCGTCGAAGGGTCGAAGTGGCGCGTTCATGGGGCTTTCCTTCATCGCTCGTCATGCCCCGCGAAGGCGGGGCATCCAGTAAACACTGGCGGTAGTGATTGAACCGAGACAGCGCGGCGTACTGGATCGTCCGCTTTCGCGGACGATGACACCGCAGGGGTGGTGGGTTGCTTCCTCATCTCACGCGATATGTTTCTGATACGCGGCTTCATCCATCAGGCCGCCGAGTTCGCCCTTGTCGGCGATCTTCAGTTTGAAAAACCAGGCCTTGCCGGCGGCGTCGGAATTGACCAGCGCGGGCTCGGCTGACAGCGCGGCGTTGATTTCCAACACTTCGCCCGAAATCGGCGCGTAGACGTCGGACGCGGCCTTGACCGATTCGACCACCGCGGCGGCTTCCGCCTTCTTCAGGCTGCGGCCGACCTTCGGCAATTCGACGAACACGACGTCGCCGAGCTGCGATTGCGCGTAGTCGGTAACGCCGATGGTGGCGACGTCGCCCTCGATGCGGAGCCATTCGTGGTCGGCGGTGTAGAGCGTCGTCATGACAAATCCTTCAGCGTTTGCGAGGTCAGCGTTTGCAAGATCGGCGTTTGCAAGATCAGCGTTTGTAAGTGTTGGCAACGAAGGGCATCGGCGCGATCCGCAGCGGCAGGCGCTGGCCGCGCAACTCGGCAAACACCAGCCCGCCGGGCGCAGCCTTTGACGAGGGCAGGTAGCCCATCGCCACCGGCGCATTGAGGCTGGGGCCAAAGCCGCCCGAGGTCACCGCCCCGTTCGGCTCCGATGACGCAGCATCCGCGAACAGCGGCGCGCCTTCGCGCACCGGCGCGCGGCCCTCGGGCCTGAAGCCGACGCGGCGGCGCGGCGCGCCCTGTTCCAATTGGGCCAGGATCAAACCGGCGCCGGGGAATCCGCCGGCGCGGATGCCGCCGTTGCGGCGGCTCTTCTGAATCGACCATTCCA
>JBAVEE010000476.1:0-3054 GCA_049587575.1 Bradyrhizobium sp. | reverse complement strand
ATCGAGCCCACGTCCTGGGGAAGCATATCGGCCGTGATGACGACTTCCGGGCCGCCGCCAGCCAGAATCATCACCCGCTCGACATTGTTGCGAAGCTGCCGGACGTTTCCAGGCCAGACGTGGGACTGCAATACCGCCATCGCGTCCTGGCCGATCTGACGTTTCGGCAAGCCGGTCGCGACCGAGATCTGATCCATAAAGTAGTCGATCAGTTCCGGTATGTCCTCTCGGCGCTCCGACAGCGGCGGAACGCGGATCGGCACCACCGACAACCGGTGATAGAGGTCTTCCCGGAACCGGCCCTCTGCGATCTCCTCTTCCAGATTGCGGGCGGTCGAGGAAATGATGCGAACGTCGACGTTGACCTTGGTGGTTCCCCCTGCCCGCTGGAACGTCTGGTCGACCAGCACGCGCAAGATCTTGTTCTGGGTTTCTCGCGGCATGTCGCCGACTTCATCGATAAACAGGCTGCCGCCATGGGCTTCCTCCAGCGCACCGGCCTTGCGCGGATGCTCGCCGTTGGATTGCTCGACACCGAACAGTTCGATTTCCATTCGCTCCGGCGTAATCGCCGCAGCGTTGATAACGACGAAAGGCCCGTCGGCACGGCTCGACGCCTGGTGCAGCGTGCGCGCCGCCAGTTCCTTGCCGGAGCCCGAGGGACCCACGATCAGAATTCGGCTGTTGGCCTTGGAAGCCCTGTCGATGGTCTGGCGCAACTGATTCATGCAGGCCGAGCGGCCGGTCAGGACGCTGGCGGCGGGGGCCAGCTGCTTGAGTTCCTTGACTTCGCGTTTCAGGCGCGACGTCTCCAGCGCTCGCGTCGCGACCAGGATCAGCCGGTCGGATTTGAACGGCTTCTCGATGAAGTCGTAGGCGCCCCGCTTGATGGCTGCGACCGCGGTTTCGATATTGCCGTGGCCGGAGATCATCACGACCGGGAGATCGGCATGGTCGCGCTTGATCTGCTCCAGCAACTGTAACCCGTCGAGTTTGCTGCCCTGCAACCAGATATCGAGAAACACCAGATTTGGACGGCGATTCGCAATTTCCGCCAGGGCTGAATCGCTGTCGCGCGCGGTCCGTGTGGTGAAACCCTCGTCGTCGAGAATCCCCGCAACCAGATCGCGAATGTCGGCTTCATCATCGACAATCAAAATGTCATTTGCCATGGGGCGCGCCTGTCTCGTCAGTTGCCTGTTGCGGCTTCGATTTTGGCCTGATTGTTAGTCGTGTCTGCCGGCTCGGCGGTTTCAGGCGCCGGAGATTTTGCTTCGTGGGCCGACGCCTCGACTTTCGGTGGCTGCCCCGATACCGCAAATCGCAACCGCATCCAGGCTCCACGCGCGCCCGGGCGGATGTCCGAGGCATCATTGAGTTCGATCCGCCCGCCGTGATCTTCCAGAACCCGGCCAACAATCGCCAGCCCAAGACCGGTACCCTTCTCGCGGGTCGTAACATAAGGTTCCAGCAGGCGGGCGCGGCTCACCTTCGGCAGGCCGATGCCGTTGTCGATGACGTCGATCACAATGTCATCGTTATCGCGCGCGGCAATGACATCGATACGACCCTTGCCAAGCTCGGCCGCCGGGACGGCCTCAATGGCCTCCGTCGCGTTCTTGATAATGTTTGTCAGCGCCTGCGAAATCAGCCGGCGGTCAAACTGCGCCCGCATCGGCTCGCCCCTGATCTCGGCTTCGATTTCGACGTCGGGATGTCCGACCCGCATCAGGAATACCGCCTGGCGCACGGTGTCGGCGACGTCCTCCCCTTCGATCACGGGCTTCGGCATCCGCGCAAAGCGCGAGAACTCATCGACCATGCGCCTGATGTCATCCACCTGCCGCACGATCGTGTCCGTGCATTGCTCGAATATCGCCTTGTCCTCGGTGATCACCTTGCCGAACTTGCGGCGAATGCGTTCGGCCGAGAGCTGGATCGGGGTCAGCGGGTTCTTGATTTCGTGCGCGATCCGGCGCGCGACGTCGGCCCATGCCGAGGTCCGCTGTGCGGAAACGAGCTCCGTAATGTCGTCAAGCGTGATGATGTAGCTGTCGCGCGTCTGGCTGGTCTGCTCGGCGGTAACCCGAACCGAAAGAATGCGCTCGTCGCCCTCGCGATTGATCGTAATCTGGCCCTGCACCAGCCGCTGGGTGCTCTCCCGCGCGGTTTTCATCATTTCATCGAGTTCGGGCAGCACGTCCGACAGCGGGTGGTCCAGCGTCTCCGATTCCGCGTGACCGATGAGCTTTTCGGCGGAACGATTAAGGATGCCGACGCTGCCGGAAGCATCCACGCCGATGATGCCGGCGCTCGCCGACGACAATACCGCCTCGATGAACCGGCGCCGGCTGTCGATGAGATCGCTTGCGCTCACCAGTTCGTCGCGCTGGGTGCGCAGCTCCTGCGTCATCTTGTTGAAGGTTTCACCGAGTTGCGCCAGATCGCCCTCCGAACGGAGCACCGGTACCTGCACGTGGAGGTCGCCGGTCGAGACCATGTTGGCGGCCCCCATCAGCCGGCGTATCGGGGCGACCAGCCAATTGGCGAAATTCAGCCCAATAAGAATCGAGGCCATCAGGATGGTCAGTGCGATTACCGCAAATATCAGTGCGAAATTCACCTGAAGGCCGAGCCGGCGCGATTCGATCACGCCATATTCAGCGACGCCGATCTCGGTTTGCTTGAGTTGCGCAACCACGTCGGGATCGAGCGGGCGAGCCACGTAAAGGAAGATGTCATTGAACGCCCGCAACCGGATCACGGCCGCGACGTAGTTTTCTTCCGGGATCACCGAGATTTCCGGCTCGGTCTCGTTGACATGACTGAGGATTTCCGGCGGCGGCGGCGCGAAGTTCAGTTTGACCCCGGTTTGCGCCGTCTCCAAAATGTTCCGATCCTTGTCGATCATCATGGCGCTCGGCAGATTGCGCGCGGCAGCGCTCGCGGTCAGCAGTTCGAGAAAGGTTCCGCGATCCTGGTCGTACAACGGCCGGGCACGGGCAAGATCGTTGGCCATTCCCAGAACGTCGCCATGAACGAGCTGCGCGTGTT
>JBAVEE010000475.1:0-2281 GCA_049587575.1 Bradyrhizobium sp. | reverse complement strand
CCTCTGCATGGGGGTAACGCGCCAGCAATGTGCCGTCGCGATGGTGCAGGGAAATCGATGCACCTTGCCCAAGCGCCACAGATGCAAAAAAGTTTTCGAAGGTGGCTGGCGCAATCGACCTGGTGACGACCCCGAGAAACTCGCCCTTCGGCCCGATCACCCGGTGAGCGACGACGGTTGCCCAGCCTCCGGTGAAATGGCTTCGCACCAATTCGACCAAAATCGGCGTTGTCGCCGCGCCTGACTGGAAAGCCTTGAAGTAGGCTCGATCGGCGATCCCTATATCAGGCACCGGCCAGGCGTCGGACGAATTGATCAACATTCCATCGGCGTCGAACACATTGATGCCGGAAATGTCAGAATAGGCGCCGACCTTCTTCCTCAGTACCTCGTGCCATTCCAGCGTGGCCAACTGCCCCTTGAATATATCGGGAGTGATCCCGTCTGCATGGATCTGCGCGGCAAGGTCCTTCAGAATGACGGTGAAATCTTCAAGCTGTTGATCGAAGTGATGGGCCAGCAACAGAACAGTGTTTTCCAGTTCGCGTTCGTTGCTGCTCAGGGCGCGTTCGCGAAAATTGCCGACCATGATCGTCGTGCCGACCGCGATTGCCGCAATCAGGAATGCGCCGCCGGCGACCAGCCACCGGATCGGACCGCTGTGAGAAAATGCATTGACGTTGAAGGAGGCGGTACCGTCTGCCGTCATGGAGTGATTGCTGCCAGGGCTGAACGCCGGAGCAGTTTTCCACGCACCGGCCGAATACATGGATACCTCAACGGTATGGAGGTGAGGTTAGCAATCGGGGTTAATTGCTGGTTAATGCAACCTGCGCGATACTTGCCGATCGTCAAAGCTTTTGCCGAGGGGTAGCTCCCGACATCGCGGCAACAATGACGGCGGCAGCGATATTGGCGCTGGCGCTGGCCATGATCGGCAGCGTGTAACTGTGGCTAAGGTCGAAGGCAAAGCCCGCGGCGCTCGGACCAATCAGCGTGCCAAACGCCACGCTGGTATAGAGCAAGCCGATGATGCTGCTGACGTTGCGGCCGCCGAAATAGTCCATCACCACGGCCGGGAGTACCGCGACCCAGCCTCCGTAAAACACTCCGTAGAGGAACGCAAAGGCGGCCAGTGACCAGATGTCCACGGAAACGGCCCAGGTCAGCAATGCGAGCGCCATACCAATGAACATCAGCAGTAGTGAAAACTGGCGGCCGATCCGGTCGGCGAGACTGCCAAGAAAGAAGCGTCCTGCTGTGCTGCCGCCGCCGATCACGCCGAGCAGCAACACAGCCGAAGCGGGCGCCATACCATGGTCTCGTGCATAGGGAACGAGATGGACGAACGGCACGAAGACGCCGAACGAGCAGATCAGACAACTGGCGTAAAGCCCTATGAAACGATGCGATCGGATGGCATCGCGCACAGACATACCTTCCCGCTGCGCCGACGGGGCGCCCGACGGCTGCAGATCACCGTCAGGCCCCAGACCGCGGCCGCAAGGATCGTTCTCAATCAAGAGAGCTAGCCCTGCACCGACGGCAGCGGCGAGACCTCCGAGCACAAGATAGGCGCCGCGCCATCCCAGCGTTTCGATCAACAGCGAGGCCAGCGGCGGCATCACAAGCGTGCCGACGCCGATACCGCTCACGGCCAAGCCGGAAGCAAACCCGCGACGGCGCACAAACCAACGCTGTACCGCGCCAATCGCGGGGACATAGGCGCAGCCGACACCGAGCCCAACGCCAAGTCCGTAAGCGGCGTATACTTCCGGCAGGCTGCGCGCAGCGCTGGCGGCTGCCAGGCCAAGGCCGGTCAGCATCATGCCGGCCACAGCGAGAGGGCGTGAGCCGAAGCGATCGGCCAGGGGACCGCTGACGATCCCGAGGCCGAAGTAGAGAAACCCGGCCAGTGAGAACACCAGCGACACTGAACCGCGCGATGCGCCGAAATCCCGCTGCAGCGGTTCGACAAACGCGCTGAACGTATAAGCGCTGCCGAAGCCGAAGAAGGTTACCGCGAACGCGGCCATGACGACGAACCAGCCATAAAAAATTCGGGGATTGGACAATGCGGGATGATCGCTCACGGGTCGCCTCCGTCTGAGTGGTCGCGAGTCATTGACACCAGTATACTAATTAAACTGGTGTTTATTGCTGTCAACGGGTAAATGTGATTTACTGGTGTCTTAATGTCGAAGGATTCCAGGAAATTCAAGGTTCCGGACGAACTGGCAAATCTCTATGATTTTGCCAATTCGCTCGATGTCAGGCATTT
>JBAVEE010000474.1:0-7241 GCA_049587575.1 Bradyrhizobium sp. | reverse complement strand
TCGTGCGTCACATTTCTCTCATGTGAGCGCATCTCCACCGGGTGGCTCCCGGTCGGCGGCCACCTTGGAAAATGCGCTCCAGCAATGGAGGTTGGCATGGTCTCGCGGGTTGGGGTTTCCGAAGACTTCCGGAAACAGGTGCTGGGTTATGGGCTGACGACGGCGGAAATTCTCTACCGGATGCCCGATCATCCCTCACTGCTGCAGACATACGTCTGGCAGAACTACGATCTGTTTCCGAATTTCCCGGCGCTAAAGGATTTTCTCAGCTTCTGGCAGACCAAGCTCGAAGGCCCGCTCTACGCGGTCACCGTTGCCCATTCCAAGCTGATCAAGCCCGCCGAACTCCGCGCCGTCGACGGCGTGTTCCGGCTGCACTGAGCGGATTTTCGACAACCGGGCAAAGCGGCGCGCTCGCGCCGTGTCCGCCGCAGCCACCCCTCATCCAGGCCCGGTTGGCGGGCACGTTGGCGCTTGACCCACCCTGCAGGCTTCGATCTGTGCTAACGTTCTTCCGCAACATCGAAAGGGAGGACGTCAATGGCCAGGCAGAAGCCTAAATCGCGCGCCGCCGCTCGCAAGCCAGCGCAAAAGAAATCGCCCGCGCGCAAGCGCGCTGCCGGCAAGACCGCCGCCAAATCCACCGCGCGCAAGAAACTCAAGGCCAAGGGGCGCGCGCCGGCCCCGGTCAAGCGCGTCCGTCCGAAACAGCGCATCGCCGTCAGCCATCACCGCGACGAGGATTTCAAAGCCGATGGCTTGCGCACTTACGCGAAATACCGCGATCTCGGCGTCGCCGAGGCGAGCCAGGGCCTGGCGCGCGCGCATGTGATCCGGCTGATCGGGCCATGCGATCCCGCGGAAGTCTCGAAACTGCATTTCCACGACGTCGACTTTCAGATGGTCTATGTCCTCAAGGGCTGGGTCAAAACCTATATGGAAGGGCAGGGCGAGACCCTGATGACAGAAGGCTCAAGCTGGACCCAGCCGCCGCGTATCAAGCACCTGATCATGGACTATTCCGACGACGTCGAATTGCTCGAGGTGATCCTGCCCGCGGAATTCAAGACGGTCGAACTCGGGGCATGATGAAGTCGCGCTCCGAGGCGTGCCCGACGTGCAGCCGAACCTCCTTTAAGCGGGCCTGGGCGGCATAGCGATCGTGAGCCGCGACTACCGTGAAGACATCGACTGGCTGCGCGCCATCGCCGTGCTTGCGGTGGTCGCGTTTCATTTCGAGGCGCCGGCGGTGTTCGGCGGTTTCGTCGGCGTCGACATCTTCTTTGTGATCTCGGGCTATCTGATCACCGGCATCATCCAGTCGGAACTGGAAGGCGGCGGGTTTTCGTTTGCGCGATTTTACGAGCGCCGGGTCCGCCGCCTGCTGCCCGCGCTGTACGCCATGGTGGCGCTGACGGCGATCCCGTCCTTCCATTATCTCCTGACCTCCGAGCGCGCGGAGTTTTTTCGCTCGATCGCCGCGGTCGTGACCTTCACCTCGAACTTCTTCTTCTGGTTCCAGACCGGCTATTTCGACCATGCCGCGGTTGAGAAGCCGCTGCTGCATACCTGGTCGCTCGCAGTCGAGGAGCAGTTCTATCTGGCGCTGCCGCTGATGCTGTGGGGGCTCGCGCGCCTCGCTCGCGGCCGCCGCATCGCGCTGCCCGTCATGATCGGCGCGCTGGGTCTGGCGTCGTTCGCGCTGAGCATCTGGCTGATGGATACGGATCGTTCCGCCAACGCCTTCTTCATGAGCCCGCCGCGGGCGTGGGAATTCCTGATCGGCGCTCTCGTCGCAACCCCGGGATTTCCGGTGCTGCGTCATGCACCGGCGCGGCAAACCGCCCGCGGCATCGCGCTGCTGCTGATCGCGATCCCGATTTTTTCGCTGCGCCAGGGGCCGGGCTTTCCCGGCTTCAACGCGCTGGCGCCATGTCTCGGCGCGGCCATGTTCATCTGGAGCGGCATCGGCGTGCCCTCGCTGAAACGCAGCGGGTATTCGCCGCTCAATGTCGCGACATTCTTCGGGCGGATCTCCTATTCGCTCTATCTCTGGCACTGGCCGCTGTTCACCTTCACGCGGTTCTCCAAGAGCAGCCTGGTGCTGGACGCCACCGACAAGCTCGCTCTGTTCGCGCTGACGGTGATGATCTCGTATTTGTCGTGGCGATTTGTCGAACAGCCGTTCCGCCTGAAATCGCTGGCGCCGACGCGGCGCGCCGCATTCCAGGTCGCAGGTTTTGCATCGGTGCTTCTGCTCGCCGGCAGCGCCTTCGGAATTGTCCTGAGCCGGACGCCGTCGGACGCCGATCGCGCCGCGCTGCAGCTCGAGTCCTATAATGCATACAATTATCAACCGCTGTATCGTTCCGGAGATTGCTTTACGCCTGCGAGCGGCGTGTTCGGCGATTCCTGCCTCGCGCTCGCAGCCGGCAAGACCAATTGGCTGCTGTGGGGCGACAGCCTGGCTGCGCATTATTTCCATGGTCTGCGCAAGGCCACCGATCCGCAAGCGGTGAATATCCTGCAGGCAACGCAGGCGGCCTGCATGCCGACGCTCAACGCGGCCGCCCAGGGCAATGCGTCCTGCCGCGGCTTCGCGGCGCAAATGGACGGCTTTTTCCGGGATCGCAAGCCCGATCTCGTCATCATGTCCGCGGACTGGCTGGAATACGCCCGCCCGCCGCGCTTCGACGGCATGATCGCCGACCTCGGACAAACCATTTCGAAGCTCAACGGGCTTGGCATAGCCGTGGTGTTGCTCGGCCCGGCCGTGCAGTTCAGGGCGAGGCTGCCGTCGATGCTGATGCGGGCGCATCTGCGGGCGGTCGAAGCGCGCCCCGAGGACTTTGTGCTGCCGGATATTTTCGCGCTCGACGACAGGATGAAGGCCGCGCTCCCGCCGCATCCGAAGTTCACCTACATATCGGTGCTAGATGCCGTCTGCCCGGCGCGGCAATGTCCGCTCACCGTCGACGGCGGCATTCCGCTTTCCTGGGATCACGCCCATCTCACCGCGGAGGGATCCTCTTACGTGATGGAACGGGTGGCGCCGATGCTGGGAAAATGACGCTCACGCCAGCACTCCCACGATCGCGCCCATCAGGCAGGTCGTCAGCGTGCCCGAGACGATCGATTTCAACCCGAGCGAATTGATCTCGTCGCGGCGCTGCGGCGCCATGGTGCCGAGGCCGCCGACCATGATGCCGAGGCTGCCGAAATTGGCAAAGCCGCACATCGCATAGAGCATGATCAGCCGGGAGCGGGGATCGAGCGCATCAGCGCCGAGCTTTGACAGATCGACATAGGCAATGAGCTCGTTGAGCACGGTTTTGGTGCCCATCAGGCTGCCCGCCGTGATCGCTTGCGGCCACGGCAGGCCCATCAGCCAGCACACCGGCGCCATCGCGTAACCGAGTATCCGCTGCAAGGTGATCCCGGCGCCGCCGGCATCGGGCAACAGCCCGAGCAGCGCGTTGGCCAGATGGACCAGCGCCACCAGCACGATCAGCATCGCGACGATGTTGAGCAGGAGCTCGAGGCCGGCCGTGGTGCCCTTGACGATCGCGTCCATGGTGGAGGAGGCGTGCATGTCGGGATCAACCAGGCCGCCTCCGGTTCTGATGCCGCCGGTCTCCGGCACCATAATCAAGCTGACGAGAATCGCCGCCGGCGCCCCCAGCACCGAGGCGATGACAAAATGCGCCGCCGCATCCGGGATCAGCGGCGCCAGCAGCGTGGCGTAGAGCACCAGCACGGTGCCGGCGATCCCCGCCATGCCGCCGGTCATGACCAGGAACAGTTCGCTGCGCGTCAGCTGCGCCAGATAGGGCCGGATGAACAATGGCGCTTCGACCATGCCGAGAAAGATGTTGGCGGCGGTGGACAGGCCCACCGCGCCGCCGACCCCGAGCGTGCGCTCCAGCAGCCAGGCCATGCCGCGTACCACCGGCGGCAGCACGCGCCAGTGGAACAATAGCGTGGTGAGCACGCTCATCACCAGCACGACCGGGAGCGCCTGAAATGCCAGAATGAAATCCGCGCCCGGCGCGTTCAGATCGAACGGCAGCGCGCCGCCGCCGAGATAGCCGAACACGAAGGAAGTGCCCGCGCGCGAGGCGGACGAGATCGCGCCGACGGCATCGTTGATCGCGCCGAACGCATGCGCCACGAACGGCAATTTGATGAGCGCCACGGCGGTGACCACGGTGACCGCGAGGCCGACGGCGACCTGCCGCAGCGAGACCGCGCGGCGGTTTTCACCGAACGCCCAGGCGATCGCCAGCAACGCAACTACGCCGACCGCCGATTGCAGTTGAAGCATGATTCCCCCGAAGCCCAGGAGCGATTATGGCAGCGACGCCGATCAAAGCGCAATGCCACCCCGGTCTCAAGCGCGGGCGCGATTCATCTTCGCACGCGCCATACGGAAATTTTCTGCGCGGGAACGAGGGGGAGCGGCTCCAGAAAGTCAGGCGTTTCGCCCCGGCCGAGCCGCGCCTCCAACCCCTCTGGAGCGAGCTTGATGATATTCGGATCGGGAGCTGCCGAGCAGGTCAGCACGTAGTCGACGCGGCGATCCGACAACATCTGCCGCGCCGTGGGCAAGGGCGCCAGCATCAGATTGAGCATCGCGGCGTTGCCGTCGTTGTTGCGATGGTATGGAGCGGCAAAAACGTCGTCGGCTGTTTCGGCAAGAATCGCTGGTCCGAGATCAATCGGCGCCATCACGCGTCCCTTTGGAAGTCGCGCCAGGGAAGCTACATCCGACAAGGTCCGGCACGGCGACGGATCGGGAACCGCGTGTGGCCTGAAGATCACGTCAATCAGCGGCTTCGCCAGAAGCCCTACATTGTCGAGGCTGACTGGTGAAGCAAGAACTGACAAAAGAAACAAGTTTCGTGCAGAAGCAAAATTAGGCCACATAACGGTCAGACTCGCGGCAAAGATCGGAGCTGCCACCATCGATGCTGCAGCGGCGCCCCGCACTTCCCAAAAGCTGAATCCGATCAGCGCCGCCAGCGTTACTATGCCAACAATCCAGCGAAACCTTGCAGGTTGAGGGGACCGGGTTAGCGCCACCGCGGCGAAGCCCATCGTCACGATTGCAAATCCGTAGTAGGCGGGAACTTTCTCCGGAAAAAGCTGCAGCATCCTGGCGAATGAGATCGCTTCAGAGACGTTATCGATCCACAATGAGACGACGATCGGATCGAGATGAGAGAAGGGCGATGCGATGCACCCTGAAAACAACGAGAGGAACGCGCCGGCCAAAACGATTGCCAACGCCGCTCCGCTGGCCGCCCGCATGCGCAATGTCGGGTGGTAGCGATCAATTCCGACCATGAGCAACAGGCTGATGCCGCCGCCGGCGACCAACAGCAGAACCGGTCCGCCGAAGGCATCACACACCTGAACGGTAAGCGAAGACAATGGCAGCAATACCGGTGCGAGCAGCAGCGACGATGCCGCCAGCGCCGCCCCGAAGGCGCCGACCTGCCGCGCGACGGGTGCCCCGCGCCAGACAAAAAGGCCAAATATCGCAAGCCCTATCGCCGAGATGGCAGGCAGCATTTCGATACCGATCGCCAGCGATAGCGATACCATGAGGCCGCCCAGCGCAGCCTTGACGGCGCTCTGCTCGATCTGTGTCGCCATCAAGACCAGTGCGAGCAACAAATCGATCTGCGCGTTGTGGTGATCGATCGCGCCTGCCCGAAAATGGACGAGCGCCGGAAGGGATAGCACGCCCAGCGCCACTGCCGCCATCATGGCGCCAATGTTGCTGCTCATTTGCCTGGCGATCGCCGCGATGAGCGCCAGTGCGACGGCAAATAGCAGCGCCGGCCAGAAATACAGCGTCACGGCTTCCGCGCCGCGCATTCCCAACAACGGCTTCAGCAACAGGATCAACGCGGCCAACGGCGCGTCGATGAGACGCGACCAGTGCATCGATGCGCCGGGCGGATCCAATCGATGCTGGAACAGGTCGAACCAGCCTTGCCCACCGATCAGGTCGCGAACCTCGACGAGCCGCATGGCATCGTCGGTGGACATGGCATCGAAGACGTTGCCCTTGATCGCGGGCAACGCCAGCGTGACCGACGCGGCCAAAAACAGCAGCGCTATCAAGATCTTTGGATACGCGCCGCCTTGCTTTTTCCGCGGTGCGTGGCTTGGGGTTGAACCGAGGTCAGACATGGTTTCCGTATCGCTCGCGGCCGCGGTCGCGCCAAGCAGTGACCTCATGACCACGTTACCCCCGTCCGACGAACGGCATCTTGCTCGCCATCACCGTCATGAACAGCACGTTGGCGTCGAGCGGCAGGCTGGCCATATAGGCGACCGCATCGCCGACCGCCTTGGCGTCCATGCGCGGCTCCGGCATCTTGCGGCCGTCCGGCTGCAGCACGCCGTCGACCATGCGGTCGGTCATCGGCGTTGCGGCGTTGCCGATGTCGATCTGCCCGACCGCGATGTCATAGCCGCGGCCGTCGAGGTTGGTGGCCTTGGTCAGGCCGGTGATGGCGTGTTTCGTCGATGTATAGGCCGAGGAGAACGGCCGCGGCGCGTGCGCGGAGATCGAGCCGTTGTTGATGATGCGGCCGCCGCGCGGGGTCTGGTCCTTCATGATGCGAAACGCGTGCTGCGTGCACAGGAACGGCGCGGTGAGGTTGGTCGCGACCACAGCCTGCCATTGCGCCAGACCGAGATCCTCGAACGGCACCGGCGGCGCGCCCATGCCCGCATTATTGAAAAGAACATCGAGCCGGCCATAGACGTCCATTACCTTGGCGAACAAGGCGGCGATCGATCCGGGATCGGCCATGTCGGCGGAAACCGGCAGGCTGCTGCCCAGCTTTTCGCCGAGCTTCCGCGTCTCCTCCAGCATCTCCAGGCGGCGCCCGGCGAGCACGACGGTGAAGCCGGCGCCCATCAGCGCCAGCGATGCCGCGCGTCCGACACCGGTGCCGGCGCCGGTCACCACCGCGATCTTGTTTTTTGTCTCGGTCATTTGCTTCCTGCCTTGTTATGTTTTTGGAGTCTCGGTCTTGTAGGGAGGTCGTGGAATATTCTGATGCGCCGCGCGCAGCGCCGCCGACCAGCGCGAGCGCAGGTCGTGAAAATAGGGCTCGCCCGCCTCGATGCGGTGATTGAGATCGGCCTCGCAAACGTCCGACCGCACCACCAATACGTCGATCGGCAGGCCGACGCCGAGATTGGAGCGCATGGTCGAGTCC
>JBAVEE010000473.1:0-3014 GCA_049587575.1 Bradyrhizobium sp. | reverse complement strand
CAGCAGCACCGCGTAGGAGTAGCGGCCCTCGGCGCGATAATGCAGCGTCATGGCCGGCTCATCGAAGGCGCCTGCAATCGACTTGTAGGCCTGCGTGTAGTCCTCCGGCGTGAGTTCGGATTTTGGCCGTTGCCAGAGCGCGCTCGCCGAATTGATCTGCCGCGGCTCGCCCTCTTCCGGAACCAGCTCGATCGGGAACTGGATATTGTCGGAATAGGCCGTGACGATGCGCTCGATCTCGTAGGCTTCCAGGTACTTGGCGGCGTCCGCCTTCAGATGCAGGACGATCTGCGTTCCCCGCGGCGGGAGTTGCGCGCCATCCTTGCCGGCGGGCGCGATTTCAAAACCGGACCCGCCCGACGACGACCAGGTCCAGACCTCGTCGCTGCCTGCGCGGCGACTGGTGACGACAATGCGGTCGGCGACCATGAAGGCCGAATAGAAGCCGACGCCAAATTGTCCGATCAGTCCGGTGCCCTCCTTGGCGTCCTTGATGCGCGAGAGGAAGGATTTGGTGCCGGAACGGGCGATGGTCCCGAGATTGTCGATCAACTCCTGCCGATCCATGCCGATACCGGTATCGGCAATCGTCAGCGTGTTGCTCTCCTTGTTCGGGGCGATCCGTATTTTCGGCAACTCGCCGTCTCCGATCAAAGACGGATTGGCGATCGCCTCGTAGCGCAGCTTGTCGCATGCGTCGGACGCATTCGAGATCAGCTCGCGCAGGAAAATGTCGGTCTCCGAGTAAACCGAATGCACCATGAGATGCAGAAGCTCGGAAACCTCGGCCTGAAATGGCTGTGCCTCGGCGGTGGCGTCAATGGTTGTCATTTTATTTGCTCACGGGGAATGCAGTGGGTCGATATAGCGGGTCTGGTTTGAGATCAAGCTGATCTTCGCGATCACCGGTCCGGCAATGCAGGTGCATGATCGATCCTGCACGAAGGTTCATGTGAGACCCGGCGATTCCGGGTTTCTTCGATTTCGGCGAACCTGCGACGCAGGCCGGCCACAAGGCTCGCGATACCGGATAGCGGAGGCTTCCCCCGGTCGACCGGAGACCGGAGGACATCCTTCACCCTTTGCCGTTTCGCTCCGCGCCAACCCGACCGGTTGGCCAGATCGTCCCACTTGGTACCCCGCTCAGGCGGCCGCCTGAATCCGGTAGACCGATTTCAGCCGGGCCGGCTTGCCGCCAGGTGGCGTTCGTGGCGAATGGTCCAGACTCGATAGTGCCTCCAGGATTTCATCGATGGAAACGGGCGTCTTTGCGCCGGGAAGCGTCCGTAGCGCCGGGTTTGAGGTGACCGCGGCAGCATCAGAGGCCCAGGAGGCCAGGATAGCCCGCTTTTCGGCCCGTGAGAGCGTCTCGTCAGCCAAGACATCCCTTGGATGATCAAATACCGAGCCGGGATTTAAAATGGCATTGAGGTCATAGACGTTTTCATCGAAACGATGATCCAGACTGGTCATTTCGTCCTCCTTACTCCTTTCGTTTTGGGACGAAAAACGACTTAGAAAAACGATCCCGATTTTCAAGATCGCAGGTCCACAAAAAAGCGAGTCGGGCGGTCTGTCCGACCGGGCGCGCCCCGACCCTCCCGGTCGGGTTCTCCCAGACAACGCCATCCATCTACCAAGGATCAATCTTCCGACCAAAAAGTCGGCTCAAAAATTTTCGGGCCTCTTGAAACCCGAATGGCCGTTTTCTAGTTCTTTGCGTGCCGCCAAGCGCGGTCCGGGCGCCTTTCGAGGGCTCGGCAGCTAACGGGCGCCGGAAGGGTCCGGTGCCTGCTTGTACCCAACTTGCTCGATGGAGGATTTGGCTATGAGAACGACCTACGATTTCGCTCCCCTTTGGCGCTCGACCATCGGATTTGACCGCCTTCTCGATCTCGTGGACGCCGCGCAACAGAGCGGCGCTGACGACAACTACCCGCCCTGCAACATCGAACGGGTCGGCGAGGACCGCTACCAGATATCGCTGGCGCTGGCCGGGTTTTCGCCGGATGAGATCGCGATCACCGCAGAACAGAATGTGTTGGCGGTCGAGGGCCGCAAGGCGGAAAAGCAGCAGCGCGAGTTCCTGCACCATGGAATCTCGTTCCGCCCGTTCAGGCGGCAGTTCAACCTCGCCGACCATGTTCAGGTCAAAGGGGCTTCCTTCGAAAATGGCCTGCTTCACATCGAACTTGTGCGTGAAGTTCCGGAGGCCATGAAGCCGCGGCGGATCGCCATCGCCGGTGCATCCGCATCGAAGGTGCAGCAACTGGACGCCAAAGCGGCGGCCTGACTGCATCGCCCATTCGCCATCAATGGGCTGACTTCCGCGGCGGATTTTCCGCGGCGGAAGTCGTTTGATCGGAGGAAAGCAGACATGGCTATCAGGGATCTCATGCCTTGGAACAGTAACAGGGATCGCGGGATCGGAATTCCTAGCGGGATCGATGCGAGTCCGCTTCTGACGCTGCATCGCGAGATGAATCGGATGTTCGACGACGTGTTTCGCGGTTTCGATCTTGCGCGCTTCGGGTCGACCGGAGCCTTTGAAGGCTTCGGCTGGCCCCGGGTCGGTATCGAAAAGACGAACACGGAAGTGCGGATCACCGCGGAACTTCCAGGTCTCGATGAAAAGGACGTCAGCCTGGAAATTGCGAACGGGGTACTCTCAATTTCCGGCGAAAGAAAATCGAAATCCGAAGATAAGGATCGCCGCCTGAGCGAACGGTATTACGGCCGGTTCGAACGGCGCATTCCACTGGAGGGTGTCGATGAGGACAAGGCGTCAGCCTCTTTCGCAAACGGCGTGTTGACGATCAACGTCCCTAGATCGAGCGAAGCCGGAGACCGCGTCCGCCGCATTGCCATCAACCCAAAAAACTGAGTTTCCAGCGCCCGGGCGCTCGCTTCGAGCGCCCGGCGCAACCATGCTCCCGCACACCCGTATGCTGAAAAGAATCTCCTGCCGTTCATCCCTTGAAAGGAGCGGAAAGCTTTATCGAGCGATTTTCGCC
>JBAVEE010000472.1:0-5467 GCA_049587575.1 Bradyrhizobium sp. | reverse complement strand
TCTCCAAGATCGCCTCGCTCAAGCCCGACGCCGTATTCACCTTCATGCCGGGTGGCATGGGCGTCAGCCTGGTGAAGCAATACCGGCAGGCCGGCCTTGCCGACAAGATCCCGGTGCTTTCGGCGTTCACCGTCGATGAATCGACGCTGCCGGCGCAGCAGGATGCGGCGGTCGGCATGTTCGGCGGCGCGGACTGGGCGCCCAATCTCGATAATCCGCAGAGCAAGAAATTCGTCGCTTCCTATGAAGCTGCCTACAAAAGCGTGCCCGGCACCTACGCCATGCAGGGCTATGACACGGCGATGCTGATCGACAGCGCGGTGAAGGCGGTCAAGGGCGACCTCGGCAACAAGGAAGCGGTGATAGCCGCCTTGAAGAAGGCCGACTTCACGTCGCTGCGCGGCGGCTTCAAGTTCAACGTCAACGGCTATCCGATTCAGGATTTCTACTTGACGAAGGTCGCCAAGCGCCCCGACGGCAAATTCCAGACCGAGATCGTTCAGAAGGTCTTCGAGAATTACGGCGACCGTTACGCCAAGGATTGCAAGCCGGGCAACTGAACAAACCAGAGCGCCTTCGCGCGGAGTGGACGCCGGAGCGCACAGCAATCAAGTTTACGCAGACTTGTCTGCGCTAGAAAACGCGTCCGGATAACGAAAGGGAGAAGACAGACGATGACAAGCGAGATAACCGGCATCACCCGGGCCAACGAGGGCATGCAGGGAATTTCCTGGAATATCCTCGGCCAGACCTATGTACCGAAGAACCGCACCGACCATTCCTTCTCCTGGCACGCGACGCTGCCGCCCGGCACCTTCGTGCCGCCGCACATCCATCCCGATCAGGACGAATATCTTTATATGCTGGAAGGCAGGCTCGACTTCATGCTGGGTGGCGGAGAGGCTCAGGCGGCGCCGGGCGACCTGATCCGTCTCGGCATGGGCGTGCCCCACGGCATTTTCAACAAGTCGGATCAGACCGCGAAAGTGCTGTTCTGGGTCTCGCCGACCCAAAAGCTGTACGACCTGTTCTGGGGCCTTCACAACATGAAGGAGCAGAGGCCCGAGGACGTCGTGGCATTGGCCGCGGAATACAACATCCACTTCCTGCCACCGCCTCCGGGGGCGTGAGGATTCACGGCTGTCGTTCCGGGATGGCGCGTCAGCACCAGACCGGTTAGGCCCGCACCGCCGCCAGCCCGGGCAGCGCCGCAAAGCCGGCCTTGTGGGCATAGCCACGCACGATGGCCTCGCGCTGGCTGTAGCTCAAGACCTTGTCGATATCGGTGAAGCCGTCCGGGGCAAGCTGTTCGACCGCGTCGATCACGCCTTCCGGGCCGCCGCGGCGGTTGGAGCGCACGATCTCCGCCGTCATCGGCAAGCGCTTCTCCTCATAGGCCATCAGCGCCTGGCGCGGATGCTCGGAGCGCGCCAGCAAATCCGCCAGACAACGCGCGTCGAGAATGGCCTGCGAGGCGCCGTTCGATCCGACCGGATACATTGGATGCGCGGCGTCGCCGAGCAGTGTGACGCGTCCACTGGACCAGTAGGGCAAGGGATCGCGGTCGCAGGTCGGGTACTCGTAAAATTCGGGCGTCGCCGAAATCAGGTTCGGCACATCGACATGGGGCACCCTGAACCGCGCGACATGCGGCATCAATTCCTCGCGCTTGCCCGGCCGCGACCAGTCCTCGCGGCGCGGCGGCGGCGTATTGCCGTCGCCGACTTTCACCAGCACCGCCCAATTGGTCAGGCGGCTGGCCGGGCTCGACCCTTCGGCGATCGGATAGACCACGACCTTGGCATTGAGGCCGCCGGCGACGATCATCGAGCGGCCGGTCAGAAACACCGGCCAGTCGCGGGCGCCGCGCCAGAGCATCAGCCCGTTCCAGCAAGGCGGTCCCTCATTCGGAAACAACGTCTCGCGCACCCGCGAATGAATGCCGTCGGCACCGATCAGGATGTCGCCGCGCACGGTCTTGATATGACTTCCCGTGCGATCGAAGAAATAGGCGGTTACCCCGCCTTCGTCCTGGGTGAAGGCTCCCAGCCTGCAGCCGGTGTGGATGGCGTCCGGCCCCAGCCGCTCCTCGACGGCGCGGTGGATCACGCTTTGCAGCCGGCCGCGATGGATCGAGAATTGCGGCACATCGTGGCCGGCCTCGACGCCGCGGACGTCGCGCCAGACTTCCTGACCATGGCGATTGAGATAATAGAGCACGTCGGTACGGATCGCGACGTCATCGAGCTTTTGCAGCAGGCCGAGGCCAGCCAGTTCGCGGATCGCATGCGGCAGCGTGTTGATGCCGACGCCGAGTTCGCGGATGGTATCGGCCTGCTCGAACAGTTCGCAGCCGATGCCGCGGGCGCGTAACATCAGCGCCGTGGTAAGGCCCCCGATACCGCCGCCGACGATAATCGCCTTCATCGCTCTACTCCACTCATACCCAGACAGCTTGCGACGGCCCGTAACGTCGCACGGCGCCTCACTCGGCCGCAAGCGGCTTTGTCGTCTCCGCCTTCAGCTCGGCCCGGGTCTTCGGCTTAGCCTTAATTTTCAGGTCCTCGAAATCCTGCCGGTCGCGGACGCTGTTGCGGAAAATCTGCTCCTTGCCCGGCAGGTATTGCGGTGGGCAGAACACCGCCTCGGCGCCGTACCAGGCCGCGGCTTTCAGCGTAAACGCCGGGTCCACCAGATGCGGGCGCCCGAGCGCGACCAGATCGGCCCGGCCGGCGGCGAGGATGGTATTGACCTGGTCCGATGTGGTGATGTTGCCGACGCACATGGTCGCGACCCGGGCTTCGTTGCGGACCTGGTCGGAGAACGGCGTCTGGAACATCCGGCCGTATATCGGCCGCGCGTCGCGCACAGTCTGCCCGGTGGAGACATCCACGAGATCGACGCCGGCCTCGGCGAAGGCCCGCGCAATGTCCACCGCGTCGTCGCCGGTGATACCGCCGTCGGCCCAGTCGGTGGCGGAGATACGCACCGACATCGGCTTGTGCGCCGGCCACACCGCCCGCAACGCCTCGAATATTTCCAGCGGGTAGCGCAGGCGATTGGCAAGCGAGCCGCCATAGGCGTCGGTGCGCTGGTTGGTCAGCGGCGAGATAAAGCTCGCCAGCAGATAGCCATGGGCGCAGTGCAGCTCCAGCATGTCGAATCCGCAAGCTACGCCCCGCTCGGCAGCTCGCACGAACTCCGCCTTGACCGCGGCCATCGCGGCCCGGTCCATCTCGCGCGGCACCTGGCTGTCCGGGAAATAGGGGATCGGCGACGCCGAGATGACGTCCCAGCCGCCTTGCTCCAGCGGACGGTCCATGCCGTCCCACATCAGCCTGGTCGCTCCCTTGCGGCCGGCATGTCCGAGCTGCAGGCAGATCTTCGCCGCGGAATTGGCATGGACGAAATCGACGATGCGCCGCCAGGCGGCCTCCTGCTCGTCGTTCCAAAGGCCCGCGCAGCCCGGCGTGATGCGCGCATCGCGCCCGATACAGGTCATCTCGGTAAAGATCAGGCCTGCGCCGCCAAGGGCGCGCGATCCGTAATGCACCAGGTGGAAATCGCCGGGCACGCCCTCGTTTGCCGAATACATGCACATCGGCGACACCACCGCCCGGTTCGCCAGCGTCATCTCGCGCAGCCGCAACGGCTGGAACATCGGCGCCACCGGCCGCTCGGCATCGACGTCGAAACCCCTGGCGCGAACTTGCCTGGCGAATGCCTTATCGACGTCGTTGACAAAATCCGGTGCCCGCAGCGTCAGATTGTCATAGGTGATCGCCTTCGTCCGGGTCATGACGCCGAAGGCGAACTGCACGGGATCGAAATCCCAGAACCGATCGACGTGCTCGAACCAGACCAGCGACACGTCGGCGGCGTGCTGGGTCTTCTCGACCTCCTCGCGGCGCCCTTGCTCGTATTGCTGCAGCGCAGCCGCGACCGTCGGCGCACGATGCATGGCCTCCGCCAATGCGATCGCGTCTTCCATCGCAAGCTTGGTGCCGGAGCCGATCGAGAAATGCGCGGTCGCCTTGGCATCGCCGAGCAGCACCATATTGTCTCTGACCCAGCGCTTGCTGCGGATCATCGGAAAATTCCGCCACATCGAGCGGTTGGTCAGCAGCGAGTGGCCTTCGAGGAACCAGCCGAAGATCCCGGCCATTCGATCGGCCGATTGCTTCTCGCTCAGCCCCGTGAGCCCTGCGCGCTTGAAAGTCTCGGGATCGGTCTCGAAGATCCAGGTCGAGCGCCCCGCCTCATATTGATAGGCATGCGCGATGAACGGGCCCCACTCGGTCTCCTGGAAAATGAAGGTGAAGGCGTCGAGCGGCCGGGTCGAGCCCATCCAGGCGAACACATTGGAGCGCAGATCGACCTCGGGCTGAAAATGCTCGATATATTTGTCCCGGAAGCGGCTGTTGATGCCATCGGCCAGCACCACCAGATCGGCATCGGCAAAACGGGCCTCATCCTCGATGTCCGCCTCGAATATCAGGGTGACACCGAGTTCGCGCGCCCGCTCCTGCAGGATCAGGAGCAGGCTGCGGCGCGAGCAACCGCAAAAACCGTTGCCGCCGACCCGGTGCACCGTGCCGCGGAAATGCACGGCGATGTCGTCCCAATAGGCAAATTCCTGGGTGATGCGGCGATAGCTTGGGGGATCGTACTTCTCGAAATTGTCGAGCGTGGCATCGGAGAACACAACGCCGAAGCCGAAAGTATCGTCGGCGCGGTTGCGCTCGTACACCGTGATCTCGGCTTCCGGCCGCTGCTTTTTGAGCAGAATCGCCGAATAGAGACCGGCCGGTCCACCACCGATGATCGCGATCTTCATGAAAGCCTCCGGCGCCGCGGAACCATTTCAAATTATTTTAAACCTAAAGCATTTGAGGGGCAAGCCCGCAAAGTTGGATCAGTTGCCCTGAAATGCCGGTTTCACCTTGTTCGAAAACGCATCGAAGGCGCGGGCAAAATCCGCGGTCGTCATGCACAGCGCCTGCGCGATCGCCTCGGCCTCGATCGCCTCCTCCACCGACATCGCCCATTCCATCGCCAGCATCCGCTTGGTCATGGTATTGGCGAAGGTCGGTCCCTCCGTAATCTGCTTCGCCAGGATTTGCGCCTGCGACAGCACCTGCTCCGGCGTAACGACACGGCTGAAAAACCCCCAGCGCTCGCCCTCCTCCGCGGTCATGAAGCGGCCGGTATAGAGCAACTCCGAAGCGCGCGATTGGCCGATGATGCGGGGCAGGATCGCGCACGCGCCCATATCGCAGCCGGCAAGACCCACCTTGTTGAACAGGAACGCGACCTTCGCCCCACTCGCCGCCAGCCGGATGTCGGATGCCATCGCGATGATCGCGCCCGCGCCGGCGCAGATGCCCTCGACCGCGGCGATGATCGGCTGCGGAGCGGCCCGCATCGCCTTGACGAGATCGCCTGTCATGCGGGTGAAGGCGGTGAG
>JBAVEE010000471.1:0-9532 GCA_049587575.1 Bradyrhizobium sp. | reverse complement strand
CTGTTACCCCAGATAAACCACCCCTCACCGAACGACAACGCCTGATTGGACATGGTCCCATGTGAAGGGTTGTTGCGCCGCCCCTTGGCGCTGCTAGAGTTTCTTTCGAAACGAAATTCCTCGTCGGCCGTGATCGGCCGGGAAAAGACATTTGGATGAAGGACGACACGCGGCTTCGCGATGATCTGGCGTCGCGCGGAAGCTCGATCATACCGGTCGCCGCAGGCGACGCCGGAGAAGCGGGGTTGGTACCGGGTTCCGGCGTCTATGCGGCGCTTGACCTCGGCACCAACAATTGTCGCCTGCTGATCGCGTGCCCAACCGACGACGGGTTCCGCGTGGTGGATTCGTTCTCGCGGATCATCCGGTTGGGCGAGGGAATCTCGGCGACCGGCTGTATCAGCGACGCGGCGATCGAGCGCGCCATTGCCGCGTTGAGCATTTGCCGCGACAAGATCCAGTCCAGGAACGCCCGGCGGCTGCGGCTGATTGCAACCGAGGCCTGCCGCGCCGCGTCGAATGCCGAAGGCTTCCGGGACCGGGTCGCCGCGGAAACCGGCATCCGCCTCGAAGTGATCGACCGCGAGACCGAAGCAGCGCTCGCCGTCCTCGGCTGTTCGCCGCTGCTCGATCCGCACGGACGGGGCGCCATTCTGTTCGATATCGGCGGCGGCTCCACCGAACTGGTTCGGATCGAGCGCGATCCGGGCGAGCAAAGTTCGTCGCCGCGCATCAGGGGATGGATGTCGATCCCGCTCGGCGTCGTCACGCTGGCCGAGCATTTTGGCGGCCGCGATGTCACGCCGCAATCCTATGCGCAGATGGTCGAGGCGGTGGCGAAACATGTCGGACCGTTTGCCGCCGAGCACGGCGACGATCTGGCGGATATGCATCTGCTCGGCACCTCCGGCACGGTGACGACGCTGGCTGGCGTCCATCTCAATCTGGCGCGGTACGATCGCCGCCGGGTCGATGGCGTCTGGATGAGCGATGCGGATGTCACCGCCACCATCGCGCGGCTGCTCGGCATGAGCTACCGGGAACGCGTCGCCAATAATTGCATCAGTGTCGAGCGCGCCGATCTGGTGCTGGCGGGCTGCGCTATTCTCGACGCGATCCGCAACGCGTTTCCGTTGCCGCGGCTGCGGGTCGCTGATCGGGGCCTGCGCGAGGGCATGCTGGTCGAGATGATGCGCGAGGACGGCGCGCTGAGCGCAAGTCGATAGCCGCATCGGCGCGCGATGTGCTAGAGCACGTCGGCTGTTGCTTAAATCGGCGCAGTGCGAGTTTGGTCACCTCGTCCCGCTTGCGGGGAGAGGTCGGATCATTCTTGCGATCCGGGTGAGGGGGGCTCTCCGCGAGTCCGGGCCTGACGAGACCCCCTCACCCCAATCCTCTCCCCGCAGGCGGGGAGAGAGAGCAGCGTTCCAAAGGGCAAGCTAGATCGACATGGCAAAAGACACCACCGGGCGGCTGCGCGTCACCGTCAAGAGCGGCGGCAGGCTGAAGCTGTCCTCGAAGCTCTGGCTGGAGCGGCAGCTCAACGATCCCTATGTGGCGCAGGCCAAGCGCGACGGCTTGCGCTCGCGCGCGGCCTACAAGCTGATCGAAATCGACGACAAATACCATTTTCTCAAGCCCGGCATTACCGTAGTCGATCTGGGCGCGGCGCCCGGCGGCTGGAGCCAGGTCGCCGCCAAGCGCGTCGGCGCCGCCGACGGCAGAGGCAAGGTTGTCGCGATCGATCTTCTGGACATGCCGGAGATCGTCGGCGTCAGCTTTGCCCGGCTCGATTTTCTCAGCCCGGATGCGCCGGAAAAATTGCTGGCCATGATGGGCGGCCGGGCCGATGTCGTGTTGTCCGACATGGCCGCCAATACCACGGGCCATCGCAAGACCGACCAGCTGCGCATCCTCGGCCTGGTGGAAGGCGCGGCCGCCTTTGCCGCCGACGTGCTCAAACCCGGCGGGACCTTTGTCGCCAAGGTTTTCCAGAGCGGCGCCGACGCGTCGCTGATGACGCAGCTCAAGCATGATTTCGCGACCGTCAAGCATGTCAAACCGGCCTCCAGCCGCAAGGATTCCTCCGAGCGCTACGTGCTGGCGATGGGATTTCGGGGCGGGCCGGCAAAACCGTCGCTTTGAACTCCACCGTCATTGCGAGCCAACGGGTCGCGCGAATGCGCGCCCGATGACAGGCTCAGCGAAGCAATCGATAGATCGCGGAAAGGAGAGAATGGATTGCTTCGTCGCGACCGCTCCTCGCAATGACGCGGAGAGAATTATTCCTTGTTCACCCCAGCCGCTGATCCCTCGCGTTGGCGGTCTCGGTGGCGGCGGTCTCCTCCGGTTCGGCGTCACGCTCGGGAGAGGCGACCACGACGGCCCCGCGGCCGGACACCTGATGGCCGGCATCGGCCGGCATCTGGTAGAAGAAATAGGCCGAAACCGTCGAGATGATCGACACCACGATGAACGCCGGCGCAAAATCGGCCGCGCTCAGTTCGTTGACATGGTGCAGCAGCATGGT
Source organism: Bradyrhizobium sp. (assembly GCA_049587575.1). GTDB lineage: Bacteria > Pseudomonadota > Alphaproteobacteria > Rhizobiales > Xanthobacteraceae > Bradyrhizobium. The sequence continues at coordinate 7,002 of JBAVEE010000471.1, read as the reverse complement.
CGATTCCACCGAGAACGCGCCGACGGCGACGCCGGCGGAAACCGCCAGTTGCTGGTTGACGCTGACCAGCGTGGTGGCGCGGCTCATCTCTGCCGGTTCGACTTCGGCATAGGCCAGCGTGTTGATGGCGGTGAACTGCAGCGAGCGGAAGAAGCCGCCGACCACCAGCAGGATCATGATCAGAAGCAGCGGCGTCGAGATCGTGAACAGCGCGCAGGCGGCGAGGAAGATCGAACTCACCACGGCGTTGATCACCATGATATTGCGAAAGCCGAAGGTCCTGATGATGCGCGCCGCCAGCGTCTTCATGCCCATGGCGCCGACGGCCGAGGCAAATGTCACCAGCCCCGAGCGGAGCGGCGACAGGCCAAATCCGACCTGCATCAGCAGCGGCAGCAGAAACGGCAGCGAGCCGATGCCGAGGCGGAACATAAAGCCGCCGACGATGCTGGCGCGCATCGTCGGCAGCCGTAGCAGCGCGAAATCCAGCACCGGCGAAGCCGTCCGCCTGGCGTGGATCATATACAGCGTCATGGAAATCGTGCCGATCCCGACCAGCGCGATGACGATGGTCCATGGCACGAGATTGAGACCCGCGATCGAAAGGCCGAAGGCAATCCCGCCCAGCCCGATTCCTGCCAGCAGCAGCCCGTAGAGATCGAAGCGCTCCGGGTCCTCGCTTCTGATCGGGTCGATGTAGCGCAGCGCCATGAAGATGCCGAGCAGCCCGATCGGGATATTGATCAGGAAGATCCAGTGCCAGGAGAAGTAGGTGGTGATGAAGCCGCCGAGCGGCGGACCGATCACCGGCCCGACCAGCGCCGGCACCGTGACCCAGGCCATCGCATTGACCAGCGCGCTCTTGTCGATCGAGCGCAGCAGCACCAGCCGTCCGACCGGCGTCATCATCGCGCCGCCCATGCCTTGCAGGACGCGGGCGATCACGAAATCGCTGACCGAGGAGGACAGCGCGCAGCCGATCGAGCCCGCCATGAAAACGGCGACGGCGCCTGAGAATACCAGGCGCGCGCCGAACCGGTCGGCGGTCCAGCCGCTGGCCGGAATGAACACCGCCAGCGACAGCAGATACGAGGTGATGGCGAGCTTCAGCGTCAGCGGGCTGGTGCCGATATCGGCGGCGATCGCCGGAAGCGAGGTCGCAATTACCGTCGAATCCATATTCTCCATGAACAGAGCGGTGGCCACGATGAGCGGGATCAGGCGTTCTTTGTTCATCGCGAATTTCGGCAAGGCGGGAACAAGCCAAAAGCGTGGCAGGAAGTGGGCTGTATCACCGCGGTTCTACCCCTTCCATTTTGCACCGCGGAAATCACCAAACGTGCTTGATCAGCAATTTCAATGGTTTCCGGGGCAGGCACTGCCTCGATATCGGAGGCCTGCTTACTGCCCTTTGCGTGGCAACCTTAACAGACAATACCTCGCATAGCTCCTCTGCTTGATATGCTCGATATCGGGTTGCCTCACGCACGGCATTGTGAGAGCTAGGTCCCTGCTGAGCCGTCAGGCTCTCTCCCTTGCAAAATCTTGAAGAAGGAGAAACCCGGGATGGGGTTACGCTGTCTTTTTGCTTTCGCGGTTATTTTTGGACTTTCTTCCCCGGCATTCGCCGGCGAGAACATTTTGCATCGCGCATCGTGCTCCGTCGTTCGTTACTACGTCGCCAAATACAGCGCGGAGACTGCCGAAATGTATGCACGAAGCAAGGGCGCTTCGGAGGCGGAGATCGAGGCTGCCCGGCGTTGCCTGGTCGGCGCGCCGGCGCGGACGATACGAACCGCTCAGGAAACCAACTGACAAGACGCTTGTGGCGCCGCAACGCGGCGGCCACCAGTGCTGCGGTGGCGGCCCGTCATGCATGGCCCGCTACCTGCTATCCGCGCAGACGCGGGATTTGGGCCCGTGGCCCCTTTGATTCGTCATGGTGGCGTGCTATCGACCACCGCCAACCCTACCGATGGGCTCTGATTCGACGGTGAAGCCGATTGCTTCTCCGGCGCATCGGCTTATCCCGGGATCGTCTCGCGGCCAACGGGCCGCTGAATGGAGTTGGTAATGGCGCAGCTGCACGGACTTCAGGGGATTCGCGAAGGCTTTACGTTCGACGACGTGCTTCTGAAGCCCGGCCTCTCGGATATCCTGCCCTCCGAGGCCGATATCCGCTCTCACGTCACCCGCGCGATTCCGCTCAACATTCCCATCATCGCCTCCGCGATGGATACCGTCACCGAAGCGCGCATGGCGATCGCGATGGCGCAGGCCGGCGGCATCGGCGTCATCCACCGCAATTTCGACGTCGACGGCCAGGCCGCCCAGGTGCGGCAGGTCAAGAAGTTCGAATCCGGAATGGTGGTCAATCCCCTGACCATCGGTCCCGACGCGATGCTGTCGGACGCGCTGTCGCTGATGACCGATCACGGCTTCTCCGGAATTCCCGTGGTCACGGGCGGCGGCAAGGGCGCGCCGGGAAAACTGGTGGGCATTCTCACCAACCGCGACGTGCGGTTCGCGACCGATCCAAGACAAAAAGTCTCCGAGCTGATGACGCACGAAAACCTCGTCACGGTGCGCGAGGGCGTCAGCCAGGACGAGGCCAAGCGCATGCTGCACCAGCATCGCATCGAGAAACTGCTGGTGGTCGACGATCAATATCGCTGCGTCGGGTTGATCACCGTGAAGGACATGGAGAAGGCGGTGGCGCATCCGCTCGCCTGCAAGGATGCGCAGGGCCGGCTGCGGGTCGCCGCCGCGACCACCGTCGGCGAGGGCGGTTACGAGCGCACCGAGCGGCTGATCGACGCCGGCGTCGATGTGATCGTGGTGGACACCGCGCACGGCCATTCCTCGCGGGTGCTGGAAGCCGTCAACCGCATCAAGCGGCTCTCCAACGCGGTCCAGGTCATCGCCGGCAATATCGCCACGCGGGAGGGCGCGCAGGCGCTGATCGACGCCGGCGCCGATGCCATCAAGGTCGGCATCGGTCCGGGTTCGATCTGCACCACGAGGATTGTCGCGGGCGTCGGCGTGCCGCAACTCACCGCGATCATGGACGCGGTGGAAGCCGCCAAGAAAGCCGACGTGCCCGTGATCGCCGATGGCGGCATCAAATATTCCGGCGATCTCGCCAAGGCGCTGGCCGCGGGCGCCGATATCGTGATGGTCGGCTCGTTGCTCGCTGGCACCGATGAGACGCCGGGCGAAGTGTTTCTGTGGCAGGGCCGCTCCTACAAGGCCTATCGCGGCATGGGGTCGGTGGGGGCGATGGCGCGCGGTTCGGCCGACCGCTACTTTCAGCAGGACATCAAGGACACGCTCAAGCTGGTGCCCGAGGGCGTCGAGGGGCAGGTGCCCTACAAGGGCCCGGTCGCCAACGTCATGCATCAGCTCGCGGGAGGCTTGCGCGCCGCGATGGGCTATGTCGGCGCGCGCGATCTTGCCGAATTCCACCAGAAGGCACAGTTTGTGCGCATCACCGGGGCCGGCTTGCGCGAAAGCCACGTGCACGATGTCACCATCACGCGCGAAAGCCCGAATTACCCCGGCGGGGCGTAAGGTCAGTCGATCCGGATTGACCATCGCCGGGTTGCGAAAAGCGGTACCGTCCAAAGCTGGATTGCCGCTGTGCGGAGGAATTCAAGTTCCCGATTGCGCCGCAGCTTTCACGAGATTCACCTCAACACGATTCAGAAAAGAAGTTGGTTCTTATGGTTGATTGGTCGGACGAACGGATATCGGCGCTTTCAGATCAGGATCTGAAAAACCTGCTGGTCAATGCGGAGCGGAAATCGGTTGACGCCTTGATCGCGCAGTGCAGGGCCGAGATGGAAAAGCGCGATGCGGCCAAGCCGCGCAAGGCGGCCAAGCCGCGCACCGAACTGAAGGAATTCGAACACGAGATGTCGGGGCAGCTTGCCGCGGTAGGCAAGGCGATGGCCGAGAAGTACGATCTGTCCGAAGAAACCGCCAAGGCAAGGTCGGTCGGCGTGAAGGGGTTCAAGGCGCACCGGCTGCTGGATGCCAAAGGCTACGCCAAGCTCGGTGGCATGCAGCGCGACGGCTCGGTCGCGGTCGACCGCTATATCTCCTACCGGCGCGGCAAGGACATCGTTTCGCTCAGCGTCTTCCTGCTGAAGGATCAGCCGGTCGAAGCCCACGAATTTCAGGTGATCGCGCCTCTGGCCCTGCTCGATGGCGGAAAACCGGTGGCCGAGATTCGTCCCACCGCGACCGAGGCGCAGAAGCAGTCGGCCGATGGCGGGCTTTCGTTCAAGGATCTGCCGGGCGCGGCGGCGGCGTTCGACGCGGTGCTGGCGAAAATCACGGCTTGACATTAGTCGTCATTGCGAGCCAACGGGTCGGCGCAAAGCGCCGCCCGATGACAGGCTCCGCGAAGCAATCTATTTTGTTTGTTGCGAAGCAGAAAGTTGTATTGCTTCGTCGCTTCGCTTCTCGCAATGACGAGGACGGATCATCGGAGCAAACGAAAAAAAATCGGAGGAAACAGAAATGTCCCAACAGCCAAAGCGCGTCGTTCTGGTCTCTCGCCCCGTCGGCGAGCCCAAGGCGTCCGACTTCCGTGTCGAGGCTTATGCGCCGCCTTCGCCCGGCGAGGGCCAGGTCCTGCTGCGCACCATCTGGCTTTCGCTCGATCCCTATATGCGCGGGCGGATGAGCGATGGCCCGTCCTATGCGGCGCCGGTGCCGATCGGCGGGGTGATGGAGGGCGGCACGGTATGCGAGGTGATCGCCTCGAACAATCCGGGCTTTGCCAAGGGCGACGTCGTGCTTTCGCGCGCCGGCTGGCAGACGCACGCGGTTTCCGACGGCAGGGATTTGCGCAAGGTCGATCCGAAGCTCGCGCCGGTCTCGACCGCGGTGGGCGTGCTCGGCATGCCCGGCATGACCGCCTATACCGGCCTGCTCGATATCGGCAAGCCGCAGCCGGGTGAAACCGTCGTGGTGGCGGCGGCCTCCGGCGCGGTCGGCTCGGCGGTCGGCCAGATCGCCAAAATCAAGGGCGCGCGCGCCATCGGCATCGCCGGCGGCAAAGATAAATGCGAATATGTCAGGCGCGAGCTCGGCTTCGACGACTGCCTCGATCATCGCGATCCCAATCTCGCCGCGAAGCTGAAGGACGCCTGCCCGAAGGGGATCGACGTCTATTTCGAGAATGTCGGCGGCGCGGTGTTCGAGGCGGTGTTTCCGATGCTCAATGCGTTCGCGCGCGTGCCGGTGTGCGGTTTGATCGCGCACTACAACGATACGCAAGCGACCGCGCCGAAATGGGCCTCGTCGATGATGCGCGCGGTGCTGACCAAGCGGCTGACGATCAGAGGCTTCATCGTCAGCGATTTCGCCGCGCGTCATGGCGACTTCCTGCGCGACATGTCGCAATGGGTGCGCGAAGGAAAGGTCAAGCATCGCGAATTTGTTACCGAGGGGCTGGACAGCGCGCCGGCGGCGTTCATGGGGCTTCTCAAGGGCGCCAATTTCGGCAAGCAACTGGTGCGCGTCGGGCCTGACGCGGCATAGGCCGGGCCCGGTCGAGCGGCCCGGCACGGGCCCGTCAACGCGGGCTTCACGCCTCGATCCTCCGCATACGCATCATGCAACACGGCGGCTGTGGACGGCTGCGCATCCATAGTACATCCCGCGGGTGGCGCGACGCGTCGTCGCCTGTCCGGAGAGTTCTGCAGGATGCTGAAGCAAACAAACGCGGCGAGGGGAGTTGCCACGCCGGCGATCGACGGCTTGCCCGCGGAGCGCAGGCGGTGGGCGGTGGCCGCGATCTTTACCGCGCTGGCGATGGCCTCGCTGGATACCGCGATCGCCAACATCGCGCTTCCCGCGATTGCCGCCGACCTTCACGTCAGCCCGGCCGATGTGGTCTGGGTGGTCAATGTCTATCAGATCGCGCTGGTCGCCACGCTGCTGCCGCTGGGCGCGCTCGGCGAAATCGTTGGCCACGAGCGAATCTATCTCGGCGGTCTGTTGCTGTTCACGCTGGCTTCGCTGGGATGTGCCCTGGCGTGGTCGCTGCCGAGCCTGCTGACGGCCCGCGCGCTGCAGGGGCTGGGGGCCAGCGGAATCATGAGCGTGAATTCGGCGCTGATCCGCTTCGTCTATCCGAGCCGCATGCTGGGCCGCGGTTTCGGTCATAACGCGCTGGTGGTGGCGACCGCCTTCACGCTTGGGCCGACGATCGCTTCCGGCATCCTGGCGATCGGGCCGTGGCCGTGGCTGTTCGCGGTCAACATTCCCTTTGGACTCGTCGCCATTGCGATCGGCCTGAAGACCTTGCCTCGTCCGCCCCGGGCCTTGCATGCCTTCGATTTTCCGGGCGCGGTGCTGGCGGCGAGCTGCCTCGGCCTCTTTATTCTCGGGATCGGAAGTGCCGCGCACAAGGCATCGCCCGGCCTGGTGTCGATGGAACTGACCGCCGCGATCCTGCTGGGCTGGCTCCTGATCCGCAGACACGCGGATCATCCGGCGCCGATGCTGCCGATCGACCTGTTTCGCCGGCCGGTGTTCGCGCTGTCGGCGGCCACCGCGGTCTGCGCGTTCGCGGTTCAGGGACTGGCGTTCGTTTCGCTGCCGTTCTACTTCGAGGACACCCTGATGCGGACGCAGGTGGAGACCGGTTTCTTCATGACGCCGTGGCCGCTGGTGGTCGCCATCATGGCGCCGATCGGCGGCCGGCTGTCCGACCGTTATCCCGCCGGCATTCTCGGCGGCCTCGGACTGGTATTGCTGGGCTTGGGAATGGTGCTGCTGGCGACGCTGCCGGTGAACCCGAGCGTCGCCAATATCGTCTGGCGGACGGTGATTAGCGGGTTCGGATTTGGCTTCTTTCAGACGCCGAACATCAAGACCCTGATGTCGAGCGCTCCGCGCGACCGCAGCGGCAGCGCCAGCGGCATCGTCGCCACCGCGCGCCTGATCGGTCAAACCATCGGCGCTGCGCTGGCGGCGCTGTGCTTCGGC
>JBAVEE010000470.1:0-6726 GCA_049587575.1 Bradyrhizobium sp. | reverse complement strand
TCCCTGCTCCCTCATTTTTGAGGGACGACCACACGTAGACCTCGGGCGCATCGCGCTGCGAGAATGCGAACGCTTATCTGCTGTTTGACATTCGAACCGAACTTCCGCCTCGATGTTCAGGAGCTTTGCAGTGCGGGCCACAACGCCTTCACGATCGCATCGAGTCCATCCGTCAGCGCGGCGGGACCGGGCTGCAGGATCAGCGACGATTTGATCTCGACGATCCGGTCGTTGCGCACGGCCGGAATCTCGTTCCATCCGGGCCGCCGTCTGATCCGGTCCGGGACGACCTTCTTGCCGCACCAGGACGCCAGAATGACGTCGGGCGCGGCGGCGCGCACGAGATCAGGCGAAATGATCCGGTTCTTCGCCGCTTGCTGGAATCGCAAGTCCGGCAGCACGTCTTCGCCGCCGGCGATCTCGATCAGTTCGGAGACCCAGCCGATGCCGCTGATCAGGGGATCGTCCCATTCTTCGAAATAGACCCTTGGTTTGGGCGAGGGGCGGGTGGCCGACGCGATGCTGGCAAGACGCTCTTCATAGCTCGTTGCGAGTTGGTCGGCGCGCTCCGCTGCACCGACCAGCGCCCCCAGCGTGCGGATCATCGCCAGGATGCCCCCGACGTCGCGCTGATTGAAGACATGGATGGCGATGCCGGCGCGGACCAGATCAGCGACGATGTCAGCCTGCAGATCCGAGAAAGCGAGCACGAGGTCCGGCTCGAGCGCCAGGATTTTCGGAATGTCGGCAGAGATGAACGCCGATACCCGCGGCTTCTCGCGCCTGACCCGCGGCGGCCGTACCGCGTAGCCGGAGACGCCGACAATCCGATCCTGTTCGCCAAGCAAATAAAGCGTCTCGACGGTTTCTTCGGTGAGACAGATGATCCGGCGGGGAGGGAAGTGGCGCATGCCGACGATATGCAGGACAATAGATGGCTTGTCACGGCTGCCATCCATTGGAAACGTTCTTCTTGGGACCGTTCCGGAATGACGACCGGTAAAGGCGGGAGGATTGCCGATTATGACGCTGCTGGAAAAAGTAAATTCGATGAAAATGCCCTTTGCCGAATTGAAAGGGGTCACCTTCACCGAAGCCGAAAGGGATCGCGTCGTGGCGCGGATGCTGGTCCGACCCGACCTCTGTACGCTCAACCATGTGATTCACGGCGGTGCGGTGATGGCATTTGCGGATTCGGTCGGCGCCGCGGCAACCGTGATCAACCTGCCCGAGGATGCGAAGGGCACCACGACCATTGAGAGCAAGACCAATTTCATTGGCGGCGCGAAGGAGGGAGTGACGGTGATCGCCACCGCGACCCCGGTGCATCGGGGGCGGCGCACCCAGGTCTGGCAGACAAGGCTGGAAACCGAGGATGGAAAGCTGGTCGCGGTGGTGACCCAGACCCAGATGGTGCTGTGACAAAGCGTCCGCCATAGACGGCTTGTTAACGAAAAGGTCGCGACCTTCTGCCGTTATTTGAGGCGAGAAGTGGCCTTGAATTTTATGTTGCGATGCACAATATAGGTGATCTAGGGATTCGACGCCTCCTCGAGGGCTATCCAAGAGGAGTTTTGACGTGAATTACGATAACACTACGCGTTCGACGGCCAGAGGCACGGTTCGGACGCTGAGTCAGCAGGAAGAGCTGCCGCTGCTGCGCGATCATCTGCTGCGGCTTGACCGGGAAAGTCGTCATGACCGTTTCCACGGCTTCATGGACGATGGCTTCATCGAACGCTATGCCGCAAAATGCGCTGAAGACGGCACCGTCATTATCGCCTATCTCGAAAATGGCGTGGTCCGAGGCGCTGCGGAATTGCATCCGCCGGATCGTTCGCCGGATTCACAGCCGGAAATCGCTTTCAGCGTGGAAGCTGAGCTGCGGCGGCAGGGCGTTGGCAGCACGCTGTTCCGCAAGGTGATCGCGGAAGCGCGAGCCAAAGGCTACCGCTCCTTGCGCATCACCACCGGCGCGCAAAATGCGGCCATGCGGACGCTCGCCAACAAATTCGGTGCGCATCTGACGTTCCGTCACGGCGAATCCACCGGCAGCATCGATCTAAAGCAGAAAGCCCAGCCCGAACCCGCGCGGCTTGCGATCGCCACGCCGTTCGACGCGGCGCGCGCGATGCTCAATTTCAACCGCCAATACTGGAAGTTCCTGCTACGGATGTAGGGCTGGGGACGAGCCGCCCGACGCTGCGTACGGGGCGTTAGTGTCATTTGCCGAGCGCCGACCAGGCGATCGGCAATCACGTGATAAACGCGTGTCTCAAGTCCCGGTCCGCTTGTCGTTACCGAATTTCCTGATCACCTTGCGTTCGACCACGACCGAGCGCTGCGCGCCCGGTTCGCCGGCGATCACGCGCGTGGAAGAACGCGCGAAGGTGCGTCCGGCCTTTTTTACCTCGGCCGTAACGGACTCCACCGGCAGCCCCATCAGCGATGCCGCGATTTCCGCCTGTTCACTCTGATCGTCGGTGATACCCGCCGCTGCGAAGATAGCTTCCTCCAGCGTCGGCGGATCGCGGCGCACGCGCCGCGGCCCATATTTCGTGTTCCAGTCCTGGCTCATCGCGGCCTCTTCTCTGATGGAACGTATCTAGGGCCCATTATGTTGCATTGCAATATGAAATTGATGTGGCAATCCAGCTATGCGTCTTCCGATTCAGAGGTTTGCCACATGGGGCGTCGCCGCTTTCCATTCGCAGCATCTCACGAGACTGAATCGCCGGCGCCTGCAAAGTCGACCGGGTGCTGCGGCCAGCGCTTGAGCGCAGCGTGTCCGGCATCGGTCAGGAGATAAATCCCGCGCTCGGCGCGATCGAACCAGCCATACACGTTGTGCAGCAGAATTTTCGGAGCGTCGGGAATATCGGGCTTGAGGTCGCGCACGCGCCTTGGCCCCTGCGACAGCGCCAATGCGCAGGCCAGCGCCTGTTGGCGGTACGCCGTCATGATCGGAGTGCGCGTGCTGCCGCCCAGCGCCGGGTCGCCCTTGCGCCGTCGATGCTCGGCGACAAGGCGCGAGCGTTTCTTCGGGTCGCGGCGCGGATTGGTCGTGGGCGGAGCGACGATCACCTCCACCTCGCCCGACCTGGTGACCGCAAGCATGCCAAAACCGAGGCGGCGGCAGAGATTGCGATAGCGCGCGTCGCACTCCCGTCCCTTGCCGTCGGACAGTCGGGCGGCGAGCCAGACCTCGTCGCAGGCGGCGGCGCGATCGACCGCTTGCAAAACCAGTTCAAGGTTGAAGGAAAGCTTCAATTCGCCGATGACCACGATCGGGGGATCGTCGCCACTCAACGCGACGAGGTCGCAGCCGCCGACTTCGCCCTTGACCGTAAAGCCGAGCTTCTCGAGGAAACGTTTGACGGGCAGATAAAGCGCGGTCTCCAAGGGGGCTCCAGTGTCGTTCGTGCGACTCACCGCGCCAGTTTAGCCCGGATCGCCTTGGCGCATGCGGCCGGATTCGATCAGGCTGGCCTGAAGCGGCTATTCCGCCGCCCGGGCAAGCAGAGCATTCGATTTAAGTCCATGCTGCGGCTGCGGGTTCCGGACTAGACCCGACCGCTCACCGGCAGTAACGCGCCGGTGACGGCGCTGGCCGCATCGCTTGCGAGAAACAGGATCACGTTGGCGAGTTCATCCGGCGTCACCCATTTTGCGAAATCCGCGTTCGGCATGCTGGCGCGGTTGGCCGCGGTGTCGATGGTCGACGGCAGCACGGCGTTGACGGTGATCTTGCCTTTCCACTCGGCGGCGAGCGCCTCGGTGAGGCGATGCACGCCGGCTTTCGATGCGGCATAGGCGCCCATGCCGCTGCCTGCCTGCAGCGCGCCCATCGCGCCGACATTGACGATCCGCCCGGAGCCGGAAGCGACGAGATGCGGGATCGCCGATCGCGACGCGTTCAGCGCGGTGAGCACGTTGAGCGCATACAGACGCTGCCAGGTTTTTGGATCGCCTTCGGCGATCGCCTCGAACGCAAAGCCGCCCGCGATATTGATCAGCGCGTCGAGCCTGCCGAAATGCGCTGCCGCCGCCTCGATCGCCTTGTTGGCCTGGGCCGCATCCGTCAGGTCGACGCCGCCGAGCTCGATCCGGCCGGGTGTAGCCGCGGCCTGCGCTGCTGCGTGATCCACGCAGGCTACGCGCGCACCCTTCGCCAGTGCGGATATCGCGACGACCTTGCCAAGCGCGCCTGAGGCTCCGGTCACGACAATGACTTTTCCATCCATGATTGATCTCCGGACCGGGGGAACGGGTCCACGTTACCGTCAGGCGAAATGTGGCGCCAGCCCAAGGCCGCAAGAATGCCGTCGGACGCAAATCGCTAAAATTTGTCGGAGTTTTGTAAGCGGAATGCAGAACCGTCCGGCTATAGCTTGGTGTCGTTCAATCCAGGGGCCGGAGACATCACGATGAGACATCTGCCTGACCACGGTCTGCCGCTTGTTCAGCTCAAGGAGCAGCGCCGGGATCTGGTCGTCGCGCTGCAAAACCGCAACGGTCCGGTTAGCGGCTGGGAATTGATCCAGATCGCTGCGGTTCAGCAGGCGATCTCGGCCTTCGAGGACGTCATTGCCGACCTCGACGCTGAACTGGAAGCAGCGGCGTAAGCGGCTCTTCGGTTTCTCCGGAGCGGCGTGTTCATCGGCGATGGAGATGATCGGCCCGGTCCAGGCTATACACTCGCGTCTCGCACGGGTATTGCACAGTGTGTCCTGTGGATCTTATCCGCGGGAGAGAATGCAGCCGGGGACGAACATGACGGGGTACAAGGCCGCCCTTTCCGGCGCGGCGTTTCTTTTCGCGGGCGTGGCCACCGGCTCGTCGGCTGCCTTGGCGCAGACCTTCGAGAGCTATCGCTGCGCCGACGGCACCCGCTTCATCGTCGGATTTTTCAAATACGATTCTCGCGCGCATTTGCAGATCGATGGACGGGCGGTGACTTTGGCGAAGCGCCCCACGTTCTCCGGCGCGCGCTATTCGGGCGGCGGCGTGACCCTGGTGATCACGAAGGCTGGCACCACGATCAGGCACGTCAAACGGCCGGTGACCGCGTGCGACCTGACATGAAAAAGGGCCGAAACCTTTTCGTTCCGACCCTTAGCATTTGATATCGCGCCGGCACTGCCGGCGCATCGGAATCGAGCCCGCGCCCCGCATCAACGCTCACGTGCGGGTTTGGAGTCCTCGATGGCCGCTTCGTGATACCAGCTGCCACCGCACGCCGCTTCGCTGACGCGCGACGGGCTGGGAACGCTGGCCGCCTTGGTCTCCTCGTGGCGACGGACGCCGAGAGCCGCGCGGCCCCCGGCAGGGAATTGGTAGATCTTTGCGGACCCGTGGTTCGATGTCGTATTCATTGGTCTCTCCTTTGTCGCTGGCGCTTTGGCTGATGCTGCGCCCGACTCGTTCGCGAGTGGTTACTGAAATCGATATCGTCCGTGCACTCCGGTCGTGCAACCTGATCAAAACGAAATCATTCGATGTATAAATTTTAGGCACTTTAGCGTTTGCTCCCAGTGAAGCAGCCACAAGCCGGCTAACGCTTGGCGCATCGCCAAGGTTGCGGAGAGGTCCCGCTTTCTTGAGGAATATTGCCGGCGATTGCCGCTGCTTTAATCGAGGCGGCAAGCCAGCCCACTGATTGCTGCGGAAACAGGCGTGCTTTCAGCTTTGGTCAGCTTGCCGCCGCGCCCGCGGGCTGCGCTGCCCGTGCGCCTTTGCCGCACCCCAAATGCGACCGGAAGGCGGGGCGACCCAACGAATTTCCTCGTCGCGGCCGCTCTTCCGCAATGCAGCGATTGGCACTTTTATTGCTTGGTGAGCACCGGCCGATGGTGGCCGGGTACGCGGTGTGGTGACCAATAGGCTTCGGTTTCCTAACCTTTCGCATCATCAACTCATGAGAGGCTCAATGACAAAGTACAAGCTCGAGTACATCTGGCTCGACGGATACTCGCCGACGCCGAATCTGCGCGGCAAAACGCAGATCAAGGAATTCGAAGTCTTTCCGACGCTGGAACAGCTGCCGCTCTGGGGCTTCGACGGAAGCTCGACCATGCAGGCCGAGGGTCACAGTTCCGATTGCGTGCTCAAGCCGGTCGCGGTCTATCCCGATGGCGGGCGCCCCAACGGCGCGCTGGTGATGTGCGAAGTGATGATGCCCGACGGCACGACCCCGCACGCCACGAACAAGCGCGCGACCATTCTCGACGACGAAGGTGCGTGGTTCGGCTTCGAGCAGGAATATTTCTTCTACAAGGACGGCCGTCCGCTCGGCTTTCCCGCAGCCGGTTATCCGGCGCCGCAGGGACCGTATTACACCGGCGTCGGCTACAAGAACGTCGGCGACATCGCGCGCAGGATGGTGGAAGAGCATCTCGACCTATGCCTTGCCGCCGGTATCAACCACGAAGGTATCAACGCCGAAGTCGCGAAGGGCCAGTGGGAATTCCAGATCTTCGGCAAGGGCTCCAAGAAGGCCGCTGACGAGATGTGGATGGCTCGCTACCTGATGCTGCGCCTGACCGAGAAGTACGGCGTCGATATCGAATTCCACTGCAAGCCGCTCGGCGACACCGACTGGAACGGCTCCGGCATGCACGCCAATTTCTCGACCAAATTCATGCGCGAAGCGGGCGGCAAGGAATATTTCGAAAAGCTGATGGCGGCTTTCGAGGCGGCACGGGCCGATCATATCGAGGTCTACGG
>JBAVEE010000469.1:0-12402 GCA_049587575.1 Bradyrhizobium sp. | reverse complement strand
AGTCCGCGTCGTTGACGCCGGTCAGCGTGTCGGAACCGATGTCGAAGCTCTCGTCCCACTGCAGGATCATCGGTAGCGTTTTCTCCATCCGTTTGGTCTCAACCTGCTTGCCGTCAACTTTGAGGGTGCCCGTACCGGGCCGACCAAGGCCGCTGAAGTTGTTAAAGGCGAGCGTGCCGGCACCTAAGCCTTCGTACTTGAAGTCGAACTCGATCGTGTGCCGGCCCGGCGACAGCGCGTCAGGACCTTCCCATTTGATGCGCTCGAGATCGACCAGGTTCCAGAGGAACACCGGCTTGCCCTTGAGGAGATAGAAGCCGTATCCGGCGAAGCGTCCGCCGGAGGTCAGGATCATTCCCTCGGCGCCGCCCTCGGGCACAGTAATGTCCGCGGTGATGGTGTACGAGGCATCCAGCAGGGCAGGTGAATCGCCCTGCGGCAGTCCGGTCATCGGCCGTGTGTAGACAAACTCGGTGCGCCCGGCGGTGATGTTCGGGCGCGGCGCAACGATGCGCGCCGCCACCGAACCGTCAAGTGGCAGGACCTGGTATTTTTTCGCTTCTGCGAGGAAATCCTGGCGCATCGCCTTGACCTTCTGCGGATATTTTGCGGCCATATCCTCGTTTTGACTGAAGTCGGTGTTCAGGTTGTAAAGCTGGAACACCTGGTTGTTCAGCGGATCCGGATTGGCCGGGCCGAAGGCCTGCCAGGGTGCGCGGTTTACCTTGGTGCTCAGCAGCCAGCCGTCGTCATACAACGCCCACTGGCCCATCATCTCGAAGTACTGTTTCTTATGGCGCGACGCGATCTTGGCGTTCTTCGCGTCGAAGGTGTACGCAAAGCTCGTGCCTTCGATCGGCGCCTGCTTGATGCCATCCACCATTTCGGGTGCGGAGATTCCGGCGGCCTCGAGGATGGTGGGCACGACGTCAATCACGTGGACGAATTGCTCGCGCAAGGCCCCCTTGTCCTTGATTCGCGCGGGCCACGACACCGCCATGTTCTGGTTGATACCACCGAGCCTCGAGGCGTTCTGCTTGAACCAGTCGAACGGGGTATCGAAGGCCCACGACCAGCCGGCGGACATGTGGTTGTAGGTCTGTTCGGTGCCCCAGACGTCGTACCACTTCATCTGAAGGCTGGCGGGCATTTCGTTGATTCCGTTGAACCATGCCACTTCATTGGGCGTGCCGAGCGGCCCACCCTCGGCGCTGGTTCCGTTGTCGCCGTTGATGTAGATGACCAGTGTGTTGTCGAGCTTGCCGAGGTCCTTGAAGGACTGGATCACCCGGCCGATCTCGTGATCGTTATACGCTGCGAAGGCCGCGAAGACTTCGACCTGACGGATGAAAAGCTTCCTCTCTTCCGCGGTGAGTTCGTCCCACGGCTTAAGCATTTCCTTGGGCCAGGGCGCCAGTTTCGCGTCCTTCGGGATCACGCCGAGCTTCTTCTGGTTCTCGAAGATTCGCTCGCGCAGCTTCTCGTAACCGTCGTCAAACAGGTGCATTGCGCTGATCTTGTCCACCCACTCCTTGGTGGGGTGGTGCGGCGCGTGCGTGGCGCCGGGCGCGTATTTGATGAAGATCGGCTTGGAAGGGTCGGTTTGATGTATCCGGGTCATGTAGTCGATGGCGTCGTCGGCCATCGCCGTGACCAAGTTCCAGGTACCGGCCGGCTTGCCGAGGAACGGATAGATCTGCGTCGTGTTGCGGAACAGGTTCGGCTGCCACTGGTTGGCGTCACCGCCGACGAAGCCGTAGAAATACTCGAAGCCCATGCCGGTCGGCCACTGGTCGAATGGCCCGACTTGGCTGGCCGCGAACGCCGGGGTGTTGTGATCCTTGCCGAACCAGGACGTCGAGTAGCCGTTATCCAGCAGGATGCGCCCGATCGTCGCCTTATCCTTGCCGATAATGCTGTTGTAGCCGGGGAAGCCGGTCGATTGTTCCGAGACCACGCCGAAGCCTGCCGAGTGATGATTGCGCCCAGTGATCAGCGCGGCGCGTGTCGGTGAGCACAATGCGGTTGAAAAGATGCGATTGTAGCGTAGGCCCTCGTTGGCGACGCCGTCCATCGTTGGCGTCGGGATAACGCCGCCAAATGTGCTTGGAACGCCGAAGCCAGCGTCGTCTGTGATGATGAGCAGAACGTTTGGCGCGCCCTTCGGTGGCACGGCACGCGGCGCCCACCAGGGCTTCGACTGAAGAGCATCATCCTTGATGACGCCGCCGAACTTCGGATCGGGCGCAGGGAGTTGTTTCCCGCTGAGCGTCGTGGTGGCGCTGGGTGAACCCGGCACACCGTTGATCTGTTGCGCGGTTGCTGCTGCAGATAGAAGGAAGGTCAGCGTCAATGTCGCAAGGCTCAATCGACCAATGCTCATGAGGAGATTCTCCACTTACTACTTACTGACGCGTAGCGCGGCGCGTGGTACAGTCGTTTATACTCGACTGGAATGGATTGATTTGGATCAAGACTTTCAACGCCATTCTTGACTCAGCATGTCCGAGACGGGTCATACTCGACCGAATGGGCTGCCCGCGCGACGTCCGCTTTTCGCCCGATATAGTGACCGAACGGCGGACATCGCTGTGGTGCCGGTTCGTGCCGGGAGCGGTCGTCGATCTGACCACGCATAAACAACCTACTTGCGCCGCCGCGACTCGACCGGGGCCGCGAGCTTGGCGTCTAACGTCCCATCACCCTTGGCCAAGTCTGCTTCGTACCGAAACCAATAATTGCCCACCAGGGCCGACAGGCTGCATATCAACCCAGCGAAACAGCCGACGTTCATGCCGCTGATGCGCGTTGAACACTCAACTCTTTTTTAGGAACCAAGTTTCTTTTAGGAACAGGGATCGGAACCCGCCGGCGTAACAGAAGGTTTTCCTCTTAACGGAGACGGAGGAAAGCCAATGACCAACATTAAAATACTGGGCGCTGTCGCTCTGGTTGCGACTCTTGCTACGCCGGTCCTTGCTCAGGACGGGGGCGTATTAGGTCCCGGAAGCCGCGATGGCCTGACACCCGGGCCCGGCGTGACTCATCACGTCCGAAGCCGTCATCACTACGCCCGATACCGCGACTGGTCGCGATACCGCGCCAACATGGCCAGCACGAACCGGACGGACAGAACAAGCTCGGGCCGTTGTTATCTGCCGAGCGACGGGTGCGAGAACTACTTGTCCAACTGAGGCTCGATCGCTCCCGGAGGTCTCTCGCCGCACAATTGCGAGGGACCTCAACTGTCGAGATCAGGCAGCGCGGACCGAATGGGCCAAGCCATGTTGATAAGCACGCCGCTAGGTCGGCCGGCGGCCATCGGTTTGCAAGGGCGGAGCCCTTTTCCCGCTCCCTCCGAGGGAACCAAAGCGTCTGCTGCACACTGCCTATGTGAGTTTTCTGGAGGACGAGCCGATGAGGCGCTGGATTTGTGCAGTTGCGATCTGCACTGGATTGTCTTCGCAGGCCGCTGCCGATGGACCGCCCAAGGCCAGGTTTTTCGCTCGCGCGTCTTGCGCGGTCGTCCGCTACTACGTTGGGAAATACACGATTGCAGTTGCCGAAACATGGGCACGCAGCGAAGGCGCGACGGACGCCGAGATCGAGACAGCCCGGCATTGCCTCAAGCTGCAGACGGCGCAGGGGCCGTCATGAATCACATCGCGCGCTCGCTTCCGGGGGCTTAGTGGACTTTGGCGGGCCGTGGGCCGCTATAAGCCCAGATACGCCGTCACCACCGCCGGATCGGCATGAAGCGAGCGTAGCCCGGATGAGCGAAGCGATATCCGGGGTCTTCGCATTCGCAATGGCTCCCGCATATCGCTTCGCTCATGCGGGCTACTCGCTCAAGCTGCAGGCGGCGCAGGGGCCGTCATGAATCACGTCGTGCGCTCGCTTCCGGGGACTTAGTGGACTTTGGCGAGCCTTGGGCCGCTATAAGCCCAGATACGCCGTGACCACAGCCGGGTCGGCATGAAGCTCCGCCGCGGTACCCTGCAGCGTCACGCGGCCGGCTTCCAGCACATAGCCGCGGGTCGCCACGTCGAGCGCGAGTTCGACGTTCTGCTCGACCAGCAGGATCGAGGTGCCCGTCGCGTGGATGGTCTTGAACGCGTCGTGCATTTCCTCGACCACTTTTGGCGCGAGGCCGTGGCTCGGCTCGTCCAGCAGCAACAGCCTGGGCCGCAGCATCAAGGCGCGGCCGACCGCGACCATCTGCTGCTCGCCGCCCGACAGCGTTCCGGCGAGCTGTCCATAGCGCTCGCGCAAACGCGGAAACAGGCCGAATACGTCCGCGACCCGCGCCGGCAGATCGCCGGCGTTGCGGGCTGTGAAGGCGCCGAGCAGCAGATTCTCCTCCACCGTCATGTCGGGAAAGATCTGGCGTCCTTCGGGAACATGGGCGATGCCGAGCGCCGGGATTTGATGCGCCGCCAATGCCGTGAGATCGACGCCGTCGAAGCGCAGGGTCCCGCTCGACCTCGGCACCAGCCGCGAGATCGAGCGCAGTATCGTGCTCTTGCCCGCGGTGTTGGCCCCGATGATGCAAACGAACTCGCCTTGCGAAACCGACAGCTCGATGCCGTGGAGCACTTCGGCCTCGCCGTAGCCGGCGCGCAATTGCGTGATTTCGAGCAGCGGCGAATTCATCGGCGCGCCGCCTCGGCCGGGCGGCCCAGATAGGCCTCGATCACCTGCGGATCGCTCGCGACCTGTTCGGGCGTACCGTCGGCCAGCAGCCGGCCGAAATTGAGAACCAGAATACGATCGCAGACATTCATGATCGCCCGCATGTGGTGCTCGACCACGAGCAGCGTGACGCCGTCGTCGCGCAGCGAGCGGATCAGCTGCATGATCTCGCGCATCTCGACGTGGTTGAGCGCGGCCATCACCTCATCCAGCAGCAACACCTTGGGCGCGGTGCACAGCGCGCGCGCCAGCTCGACCCGGGCGCGTTCCGGAAACGACAGGTTGCCGGCCTCTTTGTGCGCCACCGCGCGCAAGCCGACACGGTCGAGACAAATGAGCGCCTCGCTCCGCGCGGCGTCGACGCCGTGGCGCAAAAGCCCAGCGGTCAGCACATTGTCCAGCACCGAACTCTCGGCGAACAGCGCGACGTTCTGGAACGTCTTGGTCATCCCGAGGCCCGCGACCGCATGCGGTTTCAGGCCCGCGAGGTCCTTGCCATCGAGCGTCACGGTGCCGGAATCGGGGCGAATGAGTCCGACCAGGGTGCTGAACAAGGTGGTCTTGCCGGCGCCATTGGGGCCGATCACGCCGACGATCTCGCCGCGCTTGACGGAAAACGTCACCTCCGACAGCGCCCGCAGGCCGCCGAACCGGCGCGACACCTTGCGGACATCGAGGATCGTCATGGCGCCCCCGCGCGCGACAGCCGCGCCCGCAACGCGTCGAACAGGGTGATGAAGCCGCGCGGCCGCCACAGGATGACGGCGATGAGGATGACGCCGAACACCAGCTGCGACAGCCCGGCCGCGCGCGACGACAGCAGGTCGTTCATGACCTCTTCCAGCGGGATGATGAAAAATGCGCCGAGGATCGGCCCCGCCGCGGTTCCGACCCCGCCGATGATCGCGATTAAGGCGATACGGATCGAGATACTGGCGATGCCAAACACCGTGTCGGGATCGAAGAACACCGCGACCTGGGCATAGAGCGTGCCGAGCATCGCGATCAGCGCCCCGGAAATCACCGCGGCCTGAAGCTTGACCCGCGTGGTATCGACGCCGATGACTTCGGCCGCCGCGGGGTTCTGCCTGATCGCGCGCAACCGGTATCCCATCGCGCCGCGCCGGATGATCTCGAAAATCGCCGTCACCACCACCAGCGCGGCCAGCGCGATGTAGGCGTGCGGCCGCAGCAGCTTGAACGAATAGGCGGCAAGACTCGGCGGCACGAACGGCACCGATAGTCCGCCCGGACCGCCGGTCAATGACGTCCACACATTGGCGATCACCCGCATCACCTCGCCGAAGGCGAGCGTCGCCAGCGCGAAATAATGCCCCTGCAGGCGCATGGTCGGAACGGCGATGACGAGCGCCGCGACGCCGCCGAGCGCGCCGCCCGCCAGCATGCCGAGCCACGGGCTGACGCCGAACTTGAGCAACAATACGGTGGAAGTATAGGCGCCGATGCCGAAGAACGCGGCGTGCCCCAGCGAGGTCTGGTTGGCGAGACCGCCGACGATATTCCAGGCCTGCGCCATCGCCGCGAACAATAGCGTGAAGGTGAGGACGCGGATCCAGTAGCCGCGCGGATCGAACAACAGCGGCATTAGCGCCACTGCGACGATCACGGCGGCGAGCGCGAGGCCTCGTTTCATCGGCTTGCCCCGACCAGGCCTTGCGGGCGCACCGCCAGCACAAGGATGAAGACGATGAACAGCACCAGGTTCTGCAACTGAATTGGAAAGAACAGCGACGAAAGCGCCTGGATGACGCCGACCGCCAATCCGCCGACCACGGCGCCGGCGACGCTGCCAAGCCCGCCCAATACCACGACCGTGAACATCAACACCACGAACTGGCCGCCGACGCCGGGATAAACCGTCACATATGGCAGGATCACCGCGCCGCCGAACGCGGTCAGGCCGACCCCGAGCGCGAAGGCCATTTTGTACATCAGCGCGGTATCCACCCCCATCAGCTTTGCGGCGGAAGGATTTTGCGCCGTCGCCCGCATCGCGCGGCCGAACCAGCTCGCGCGCATGAACCACCACAGCGCCGCGCCGCAGGCCAGCGACATCGCAAAGGCGATCAAATAGGGAATGCTGATGAACAGCGGCCCCAGCGACAGCGACATGGTCTGGTAGGACGTCGTGACCGAACGGAACTCTGAGCCGAACAGCAGCAGCGTGCCGTTTTCGATCACGATCAAAAGCCCGACCGTGAGGAATATCTGCGCCACCGAGGGCGCCGAGAGAACCCGTGCGATCAATTGCCCCTGCACCACCCAGCCGATCGCGAAAGCGACCGCGAACGACAACGGCGCGGCGAGAACCGGGTCGAGCCCGAGAAACGCCCAGGCAAACCAGGCGGTGAACATTCCGATGGTGAGAAACTCGGCCTGCGCGAAGTTGACGATGCCCATCACGCCGTAGACCAGCGTCAGCCCGATCGAGATCACCGCATAGACGCCGCCGATCAGCAGCCCGTCGAGAATAGCCTGGAGAAGCGACACCTCAATTCACGCCGCGCCGATCAGGATCGCCACACCGGCGCGCTCTTGGCGATGTCCTTCGGCCAGACGGTGACGATGTCCTTGCCCCGCCACTGCACCATCAGCGGCACCGAGAGCACGTTCAACCCGGTCTGGTCGAACTGGACCGCGCCGCCGGTCATGCCGTTGATCCAGCCGCCGGTGAATCTGGCGCCGCGAAGTGCTGCGGCGACGTCCTCGGCCTTGGCCGATTTCGCCTTCTTGATGGCCTGCACCAGCACCTCGAGGCAGACGGCGTGCTCCAGCGCTTCGTGCACCATGAAGTATCCGAAACGCTTGCGGAAGCGCTCCGTCAGCTGCGGCGCGAGATCGTAATTCGACGTGTCGATCGAGAGCACGTTTTCGGAGAATTCGCCGAGCCCTTTTTCGAAATCCGGAATGACGTATCCGGCAGCGCCCCCGATCGCCGGTATAGTCAGCTTCTGCTGGCGCATGGTGCGGATGATCAGAAGGCTGTCGTTGAGATACGAGACTGGGAACACGGCCTGCGCCCCCGATCCACGCAACTTGTTGATCAGCGGCGTGGTGTCGGTGATGCCCAGCGGATAGGCGTCGTCCATCACCAGCTCGACATTCGCCGCCTTTGCTCCTGCCCGCAGGCCCTTCGCCTGGGCGGTACCGTAGGCGGTGTCCTCATACATGATGGCGATCTTTTCGATTTTTTCGCCCGCCGCCTGCGCGATGGCTGCGGTGTATTCGAACTGCGCCTTGCCGATCACGGAGGCCTTGGCCACCACCTGGAAGATATTCTTGTAGCCGCGCCCGGTGATCTGGTCGGCGAACGACATCGTCAGAAGCGGAATGTCGCGCCGCTCGGTGACTTCCGAGATCGCGATCGTCAGCGACGAGACGAAAGCGCCCAGCACCGCGGTCATGTCCTGCTGGGTGATCAGCCTTTGGGCCACCGTCCCGGCCGTGGTCGGCGTCGAGGTCGCATCCGCCACCACCAGATTGATCTTCGCGCCGCCGAGCTCGGCGATGCCGCCGGCCGCATTGATTTCGTCGGCGACGAGCTCGATGCCGTTGCGCGAATTGATGCCGAACTGGGCATTCGGCCCCGACAGCGGCATGATGACGCCGACATTGACCGGCGGGGCCTCGGCTCTTGCCGAAGAAAGCACGAAAGGCGACGCCAGAAGTGCTGCGGTACCGGAAAGCAGCGCCCGCCGATTCACGGCTGCTGATCCCGATGGATGGTTCCTCGACATCGCATTCTCCCCAAACTTCTTGTTTTTTAAAGCTTGCCTCACCATGCCGCATGGCAATCGCGCCGTCTACCGCCACGTGGTCAGGGCTGGCAGGATAATCAGGCCGATAGAGCGGGATGGCTCTGGATTGAATCGGTTTGTCAGCGGGCTTACCTCACCTCTCCCGCTTGCGGGGGAGGGAGCGCACTTCCGCAGTTGCTGCAAACTCTATCTAGCCTAATCCCGCCCTAGTTGTCGTTCGAAGCCAGAATGTCCACGAGCGCCTGACCGGTCGCAGCGGTTCCGAGATGGCCGCCGACATCCCTGGTCGCCCGGCCGCCCTGGATCGCGGCCGCCACCGCGTTCTCAATGGCGCGCGCCGCCTGTTCAAACCGCGCGGCGCCCGTGCGCTCGCCATGCCAGGCCAGCAGCAGCGCCATCGACAGGATCAGCGAGAACGGATTGGCGACGTCGCGCCCGGCAATGTCGGGCGCGGAGCCGTGCGCGGCCTGGGCCATGGCGTGGTCGGCGCCGACATTGAGCGAACCGCCGAGGCCGAGGCTGCCCGACAGCTCCGCGGTCAAGTCAGAGAGGATATCTCCGAACATGTTGGTCGCGACGATGACATCGAACCGGTCCGGCTGGCGCACCACATGCGCCATCATGGCGTCGACCAGGATGTCATCGACGACGAGGCCGGAGAATTCGCGTGCCGTGGCTCGGCATATCTCGAGGAACATGCCGTCGCCGATCTTCAGGACGTTGGCCTTGTGCACGATGGTGAGGCGCTTGCTCCGGCGCATCGCAAGCTGACACGCCGCCCTGGCGATTCGCTCGCAGCAGTGCCGCGTGATGCGGCGGAGCGAGATCGCAACGTCAGGGGTGACGAGGAGTTCGCTGTTGCCCTGCTCCATGTTGCGATCGGCGTAGAAGCCTTCGGTGTTCTCCCGCACCACGACGAGGTCAAACGCGCCGAACCGGTTGCGCAATCCCGGATAGGTTCGCGCGGGACGCACATTCGCAAACAGATCGAGGCTTTTCCGGAAGAATTTGGACGGATTGATTTCTCCGCTTTGCTCGTCCTTGAAATCAAAGGTGGCGGCAGGACCGAGGATCAGACCGTCCGCGGCGCGCACGATGTCCAGCAGCCCGGGCCGGACGGTGGCGCCGAATTGCCGCAGGCTTTCATGCCCGACCGGGTGCTGCTCGATCTCCACGTCGAGCTGGAAACGCTCGGAGGCGGCCCGCAGGATGCCGGATGTGGCGGCCGCGATCTCCGGCCCGATGCCGTCGCCCGGCAAAACGACGATACGCATGATGAATTCCTTCGCCCCAGGATTGCGGTCAGCCACAGGATGACCGTCGATATCGCGATGCGCCGGCGCCGCGCAGCGACGCGGGTCGGCTCGCGGCAATAGCGCAAAACAAGCTCCTGCCCCAAGCGGAATTATTCCGCTGCGCAAACCCGGATTATTGATTTGAACTGTTGCGCGTTCCGGTCCAAATTCGTTCCCGAAGTTTCAATCGATGGATTGGACTAACCAGGGGATCGCGATGGCAAACCTCACAATCAATGGAAAATCGTTCGACATCGACGTCGAGCCGGATACGCCGCTGCTTTGGGCGATTCGGGAAAATATCGGCCTGACCGGCACAAAATACGGATGCGGCATTGCACAATGCGGGTCGTGTACCGTCCACGTTGACGGCGTCGCGATGCGCTCCTGCGGCGTGCTGGTCAGCGAAGTCGTCGGCAAGAAGATCACCACCATCGAAGGGCTGGCCGACAACGGCGTCTTGCACAAGGTGCAGCAGGCCTGGATCGCCAACGACGTACCGCAATGCGGCTATTGCCAGAGCGGAATGATCATGGCGGTGGCAGCACTTCTCAAGGACAAGCCGAAGCCGACCGACAAGGACATCGACGAAGCCATCACCAATATCTGCCGTTGCGGCACCTTCCAGCAGGTGCGCGAGGCCATTCACGCCGTCGCGAACGCTTGAGGAGCTCACCATGAACCATATGCCCACACTCAACCGCCGCGCCTTTGTGATCGGCAGCGCCGCTGTCGGCTCCGGCCTCGCGCTCGGCCTCAATATTCCATTTGGCGGCCCCAACGCGGCGCATGCCGCCGGCGCCACACCTGAAGTGAACGCCTGGGTCGTGATCCGGCCCGACGACACCGTCGTTATCCGCATCGCGCGATCGGAAATGGGCCAGGGGACGCTGACCGGCCTCGCCCAGCTGGTCGCCGAAGAACTCGAATGCGACTGGTCGAAGGTCACGACCGAATATCCGACGCCGGGGCAGAGCGTGGCCCGCAAGCGCGTATGGGGAGACTTCTCGACCGGCGGCAGCCGCGGCATCCGGACCTCGACCGACTACGTGCGCAAGGGCGGCGCCGCCGCCCGCATCATGCTGATCGAAGCCGCCGCGAACGAATGGAAGGTGCCGGCTTCGGAATGCACCGCCGCCAACAGCGTCATCACCCACACGCCCTCCGGACGCAAGACGACCTATGGCAAGGTCGCGGAAGCCGCCGCGAAGCTCGCGCCGCCCGCCGACGTCAAGCTGAAGGACCCGAAGGACTGGAAGCTGATCGGCAAGGGCGTCAAGCGGCTCGATACGGTCGACAAGACCACCGGCAAGATGACCTACAGCGTCGACGTCAAGCTGCCGGGAATGCTCAACGCCGCGATCAAGGCCTGCCCGGTGTTCGGCGGCAAGCTGAAAAGCTTCGACGAAGCCAAAATCGCAGGCATGAAGGGCGTCAAGAAGGTGGTGAAGGTCGACGACAACGCCATCGCCGTCGTCGCCGACACATGGTGGCACGCCAAGACCGCGCTCGACGCCTTGCCGATCGTCTGGGACGAAGGCGACAACGCCAAGGTCTCGAGCGCGTCGATTGCAAAGTGGCTTGCCGAAGGGTTCGACCCCTCGCAGCCGGTCTATATCGGCAACGAGAACGGCGACGCCAAGACGGCGCTCGCCGGAGCCGCCAAGAAAATCGAGGCGGTCTATAATTATCCCTACCAGAACCACGCCACGATGGAGCCGCTGAACGCCACCGCGCTCTATACCGCGGACAAATGCGAAGTCTGGTGCGGCACGCAGAACGGCGAAGCCGCCTTCGCCGCGACCGTCGAGGTGTCCGGCCTGCCGGCCGACAA
The DNA here is from genome assembly GCA_049587575.1 of Bradyrhizobium sp. GTDB lineage: Bacteria > Pseudomonadota > Alphaproteobacteria > Rhizobiales > Xanthobacteraceae > Bradyrhizobium. Next base: position 802 of record JBAVEE010000469.1, on the reverse strand, counting down.
ATGCGACGTTTACAAGCAGATGCTCGGCGGCGGCTTCGGCCGCCGCGGCCAGACCGACTACGTCCGGCAGGCGGTGGCCATCGCCAAGCAGATGCCGGGCACGCCGATCAAACTGTTGTGGTCGCGCGAAGAGGACATGCAGCACGGCGCGTATCATCCGGTCACGCAGTGCAAGTTGACCGGCGCCTTCGATGCCGACAACAACCTGACCGCGCTGCATATGCGGATATCCGGGCAGTCGATCCTGTTCAGCCTGCGCCCGGCGGCCCTCGTCAACGGCAAGGATCCCGCCACCTTCGCCGGCCTCAATGCCACCGGCGAGGCTGCGATCGGATATTCGATTCCGAATCTGCTGATCGAGCATTCGATGCGCAATCCCCACGTCCCGCCAGGCTTCTGGCGCGGCGTCAACGTCAACCAGAATGCGATCTACCTCGAATGCTTCATGGATGAGCTGGCGCATTCGGTCGGCCAGGATCCGCTTGAGTTCCGGCGCAAGCTAATGTCGAAGCATCCGAAACACCTGGCGGTGCTCGACGCGGTGGCCGAAAAAATCGGATGGGGAACACCGGCGCCGCAAGGCGTCTATCGCGGCCTCGCGCAGCATATGGGCTACGGCAGTTATGTCGCCGGTGCCGCCGAAATCTCGGTCACCGACGGCAACAAGATCAAGGTGCATCGCATCGTCGCCGCGACCGATCCGGGCTATGCGGTCAACCCGGCGCAGATCGAGCGCCAGATTGCCGGTTCGTTTGTCTATGGCCTGTCGGGACTGTTCTACGGCGGGTGCACCGTCAAGGAC
>JBAVEE010000468.1:0-6454 GCA_049587575.1 Bradyrhizobium sp. | reverse complement strand
GCGCCGCGTTGCGGCGCCGGCTCGGGCGTCTGCAGCCGCTTGGCGATGGATTCGAGCGGCCTTGTATCGCGCACAAAGATACGCAGCCCCTTCTGGGTCTTGGCAGCGGCGTCATCGAGCGGCTCGGCGTGCAGGACTCTGGCGCGGACATCCTCGCCCTGCAGCTCGGCGCCGAGCTGCAACAGCACCGCCGCGCCGGGCTCCAGCACCTCGCGATACTGGGCGAGCCCTTCCGAAAACAGCACGGCCTCGAAATGGCCGGTCGGGTCCGACAGCCCGATGATCCCCATCTTGTTGCCGGTCTTGGTGCGCCGCTCCATGCGCGACACCACCGTCGCGGCAACCTTGCCTGCGGTGGCGCCGGTTTTGACCGCGCGCGAGAATTCCGCCCAGGATTGCACCCGCAGGCGTTTCAGCACGGTGACATAATCATCGAGCGGATGGCCGGACAGGAAGAAGCCGATGGCGTCATATTCTCGCCGCAGCCGCTCGGCCGGCAACCAGGGCTCGACCTGCGGCAGCATGATGGTCGGCGCGTCGGCAGCCCCGCCGAACATGTCGTTTTGCCCGACGGTGGCGGCCTCGTGGCTGCGCTGGCAGGCCGCGAGGATCGCATCCGAGCCCGCGAAGACCCGCGCGCGATTGGAATCGATGACGTCGAACGCGCCGGCCGCAGCCAGGCTCTCGATGACGCGCTTGTTGATCGCGCGCGGATTAACGCGGGCGGCAAAATCCGCCAATGAGGTGAACGGCCCGTCGCGGCGCGCCGCCACGATCAACTCGACGGCTTGCTGGCCGACTCCCTTCAGGGCGGCCAGCGCGTAGTAGATGGTGCCGTCGCTGACCTCGAACGTGGCGCCGGAACGATTGACCGAGGGCGCCTCGACCTTGATCCCGAGCCGTTGCGCCTCGGCGCGAAACTCCGACAGCTTGTCGGTATTGTTGAGCTCGAGCGTCATCGACGCCGCCAGGAATTCGACCGGGTAATGCGCCTTCATGTAGGCGGTGTGATACGACACCAGCGCGTAGGCCGCGGCGTGACTCTTGTTGAAACCGTAATCGGCGAATTTTGCCAGCAGCTCGAAAATCGTGTCGGCCTGCCCTTTCGGCACGCCATTCTTGACCGCGCCGGCAATGAAGCCTGCGCGCTGCTTCTCCATCTCCGAGCGGATCTTCTTGCCCATCGCGCGCCGCAGCAGGTCGGCTTCGCCGAGCGAATAACCGGCCATCACCTGCGCAATCTGCATCACCTGTTCCTGGTAGATGATGACGCCGAAGGTCTCTTTCAGGATCGGCTCGAGCATGGGATGCAGATATTCGGGCTCTTCGTCGCCATGCTTGCGGGCGCAATAGGTCGGAATGTTCGCCATCGGGCCCGGACGATACAGCGCCACCAGCGCGATGATGTCCTCGAAGCGGTCGGGCCGCATGTCGACCAGCGCGCGCCGCATGCCCTGACTTTCAACCTGGAACACGCCGACCACATCGCCGCGCGCAAGCATCTGGTAGCTGGCTGCATCGTCGAGCGGCAGGGTCGTGAGATCGACATCGACCCCACGCTGCTTGAGCAGTTTCACGGCGACATCAAGAACCGTCAGCGTCTTGAGGCCGAGGAAGTCGAATTTGACGAGGCCCGCGGGCTCGACCCATTTCATGTTGAATTGGGTGACCGGCATGTCGGATTTCGGATCGCGGTAGAGCGGCACGAGTTCGCTCAGCGGCCGGTCACCGATCACGATTCCAGCGGCATGGGTTGAGGCGTGGCGGGTCAGTCCCTCCAGGCGTTGCGCGATGTCGAAGGCGCGCGCCACCACCGGGTCCTCGTCGCGAAACGCCTGCAGCTTCGGCTCGCTCGCGATCGCGGCGGCCAGCGTCACCGGGGCGGCGGGATTTTGCGGCACGAGCTTCGTCAGCTTGTCGACCTGCCCGTACGGCATCTGCAGCACGCGCCCGACGTCGCGCAGCACCCCCCTCGCCTGCAGCGTGCCGAAGGTGATGATCTGCGCGACCTGATCACGGCCGTAGCGCTGCTGCACGTAATCGATCACCTCGCCGCGCCGGTCCTGGCAGAAATCGATGTCGAAGTCGGGCATCGACACGCGTTCCGGATTGAGAAAGCGCTCGAACAGGAGGCCAAACCGGATTGGATCGAGATCGGTGATGGTCAGCGCGTAGGCGACCAGCGAGCCCGCGCCGGAGCCGCGGCCGGGACCGACCGGAATGCCCTCGGCCTTCGCCCATTTGATGAAGTCCGCCACGATCAGGAAATAGCCCGCATAATTCATGCGGGTGATGACATCGAGCTCGAAGGCGAGCCGGGCGCGATAATCCTCCTCGGAGGTGCCCTGCGAAAGCCCGTGAACGCCGAGCCGGTAGCTAAGGCCTTCCCCGGCCTGGCGGCGCAATTCCGCCGCCTCGTCACTTTCCGCGTCCGCGGCGTTGCTGCCCGCGCCGACCGTGAACCGCGGCAGGATCGGCTTGCGCGTGACCGGGCGGAACGCGCAGCGCTCGGCAATCTCGACGGTGGAGGCCAGCGCCTCCGGAATATCGGCGAACAGCACCGCCATCTCCGCGCGGGTCTTGAAGCGGTGATCGGGCGTGAGCTGATCGCGATCGGTCTCGGCGATCAGTCGTCCGCCGGCGATGCAGAGCAGCGCATCATGGGCTTCGTAATCGTCTGATGTCGCAAAGTAAGGCTCATTGGTCGCGACGAGGGGAAATCCCTTTGCGTAGGCAAGATCGATCAGAGCGGCCTCGACGCGGCGCTCCTTCTCGATGGCGTGGCGCTGCAGCTCGATGTAAAGGCGGTCGCCGAACAGCCCCGCCAGCCGCTCACAACGCGTTGCCGCCAGTGCCGCCTGATCGGCGGCGATCGCCAGCGAGACCGGCCCGTCGGGGCCGCCGGTCAGCGCGATCAGATCCTCGGCGTCGCCTTGCAGCCACTCGAACTTGATGTGCGGGGTCTGATGGATCGGCGTTTCCAGGAAGGCACGGGAGTTCAGCCGCATCAGACTGCGGTAGCCACGCTCGCGCGCCGCCAGCAACACGATGCGCGAAGGCGCCGCCGCCAATGCATTGCGCGCGCTGGGGTCCTGATCGCCGAAATCGACCGCGAGCTCGCAGCCGATGATCGGCTGGATGCCGTAGCCGGCCATCTTGTCGGAGAATTCCAGCGCCCCGAACATGTTGTCGGTGTCGGTCAGCGCCAGGGCCGGCTGGCGGTCGGCTTTCGCCAGCTCGCCAAGCTTGGCTATCTTGATCGACCCCTTCAGCAGTGAATAGGCCGAATGGACGTGCAGATGGACAAATCCGGCATTGGACGGAGATAGCGCGGGCTTTGAGATCATCGAGGCGAGCAATCACTGGGGCTTGAGGGAGCGCAAGGCCGCCTCAAAGGCCGACTCGCGCCCGGCAATGGTGAAGCTTCGGCTGGGATGTGTCCACGCGGAAGGCGCCATCGCTGGCCGCCGTCCCGCTTTTCCCCAGGGCAGTACCCCGGCCCGATATCAAGCCGCGGGCAGCTTCAGAGCTGGGGGATCAATTGCGCCCAGACCGCGATCATCCCGACGAACAGCGCAAGCGACGCCAGCGCCGCCGCTTCTTCCACGAAAACCTTCAGCATGCCCGCCTCCCGATATGTGAACATAACGGGAACAATGTTCCGTTTCTGTTCTCAGGTCAAGGGCGGGTAGCGGGTCAGTTTGGAAAATGCCCCCCAAAAAAGCCTCTTGGTTAATTTCGCGGCTGGCGAGCCCAACTGCGGTGTCGCGAGGCGGCTTGATCGATGATGACTTGGCGGGTTGGTTGGGCTCGCCGAGCCCGTCTGGGGTCATGCCCATCAGGCGCGCCGGCCTGATACACAAGCCTTCCTTCACGGCGCTCCGAAAAAAGCCCCGGCCGAGGCCGGGGCTTTGACATGCTGGGGATCACCCAAGCAACATCAGTAGCGCGCCACCACCGGCCCGCCGAATCTGTAGTTGAGGCGCGCGGTGAACAGATCGACATTCTGGCCGATGTGGTCGGTGCCATCGAACGCCCCTGCCGGCGTCGTAAAGCTGACATCGCGGCTGCCCATGAACATGTGATCGTACTCGAATCCGACCGACCAGTTCGGGCCGATGCCGTATTCGAAGCCGACACCGACCACCCCGCCCCAGCGGGTCTCATTCGCCGTGTCGGTCAGAGCGCCGCTCGGAACATCGAATATCCTGTATTTGTCATCGGTGACGGCGGCGCCGCCCTTCACGTAGAGAAGCGAGTTGTTCCAAGTATAGCCGACCTGACCGGTGAACATACCGAATGCATCGATGCGTGAGCGGTTCAAGTCGGTGGGAAAGAACAGGCTGACATTGTCGCCGCTGAAATCAGCCCAGTTGCCCTGCGCTTCCAGACCGAATACCCAGGCCGCGCTCTGCCACCGATAGCCAATTTGCCCGCCGACGGTAGCTCCGCTTGCATCGTGGCAGCCTTCGGGAGCCGAGGGAACGACCGCCGCGACACCGTCATTGGTGAGATCCCAGCATTTGTGGCTGAAGCCACCGCCGCCGTTGATGCCGATATAGAAACCGCTCCAGTCGTAGATCGGGGCGACAATCTCAGGCGCCTTCGTGTAGGTGCGCGCCGGGAGATCCGCGGCCGCTGCGGACCCCGCAGCGCCAAGCGCCATCGCGATCGCGATCGCCGTACCGAATAGCAATTTCCTCATATCTGGTTTCCTAATCTCAAATTAAATTAAGCCTCAACCCCCTCGAAAATCGTATCAGGATTCGTCTGTAATGCTGTTACTGAGCGGCAACATCAGACAAAAAACGATGCTGATTGGAGTTTAAATTACCCTTACGTACCAGCCACTTCCGGGAACTTCGGTTGCGTCACAAAAAGTTCCATGTCGGTCAGATTTGCTTACGTATTTTTCGCGATCGGAAGCGTGAGTTGATGAAAAACAACAGCCAGCGCGGCGCGCGCGCTCCTGACCGAAAAGGCATCCAGCGTTTTCAGGCTCTTTCCAACCGCTTCAAATGGCTCGGCTCTTAGCATTACAGTTGTCGTTTTGCTTTGAGGTGCGCCCGCTGAGCGCTCGCCTGGTGAGCTCTGCGCCATAGTGACCATGCGATGATGTGTGCGGGTTGGATCCGCTCTCGAGCGAGCCTGATGGCGATGCGCCGAACTTCCTGGATTGACCATCGGATCAATGACGACGCTGCGATGGTTTTCGGCGTTGCGTTTTTTTTGGCTGCGGCGGATTGGCATGATGGCGGATCACCGCCATCATGGCAAAGGCGAGCATCGCCATAGAGACGTGGCGATGCCAGCCATGCCAGGATCGGCTCTCGTTGTGATCGAGGCCGAACTCGTTTTTGGCAGTCTCAAAACTGTCCTCGATCGCCCAGCGATGGCCTTCGACCGCGACCAGCGTTTCGATGGCTGTTCCTGCTGGGCACCAGGTGGTGAAGAAGGCGAGGTCATCATCGGCGATGCGACGACGGATCAATAGACCGCGTGTCCACAAACCGTCATTTGCGCTGTTAAACTGCGCGGCATCGAGATCGGCAAGCTCGAGATAGCACCAATCGTGCAGCCTCGGTCCTTTGGTTCCGTCCCCTGCCGACAGGCGTTTCCAATCGGATGAACGTCGGGTCGAGGCGATTTCCGCGGCGGTGCCAGAGACTGATCGCGGCTTGCCCCAGGAATTGAACACATGAGCGCTGCTGACTCCGAGCACATAGCCTTTGCCTGCATGGCGTAGTTGTTGTTCGATATCTCCGACACCGTAGACCGTATCGGCAGCAACCCACTTGAATGGTACAGACGCGGCTATCGCGCGTGCGATCATTCTCGTCGCAAGTTTTGGTTTGGTCGCAAAGCCCGTGTCGGCGGGCACGTACGTGGCTTCCAGACGATCTGGATCGTCGGTCCATTCCTTCGGAAGATACAACGCGCGATCGATGAACGCATGGCCATGACGCGAAACATAGGCGGCGAACACGCCGATCTGGCAGTTCGTAATCTTGCCTGCGGAACCGGTGTATTGCCGCGCTACGCCGCACGAAGCTTTGCCCTGCTTGAGAAAACCGGTCTCGTCGATGACGAGAACAGCATCGTCATCTGCCAAATGCTCAATGACATAGTCGCGCACGATATTGCGCAAGGCATCAGCATCCCAATCCCTGCGACCCAGCATCGCCTGCTGCCGCCATGGACCAGGATCGCCAGCGGCCTCCGCGCGCATCCAACCGGTCTTGCGTTGCTCATCGCCGAGCAGACCCTCCAGAAACAGGCCTGCGTTCCTCGCAACACGTTCTTGCCCGAACAACGGACGTATCCGCTTCTTCACCTCACGAAGCGACGCAGCCCATAATCCAAGCGTTTCTTCAATCGACGCTGTCTGCGTCCACGATCTTCGAATCATGGTTGCCCATGGATTCAGAAATCTGCAGAAAGGACAACTGTAATG
>JBAVEE010000467.1:0-1802 GCA_049587575.1 Bradyrhizobium sp. | reverse complement strand
GCGGAACTCCGCTAGACAGCGGGCGTTTCCGGCACGCCGTTAACATTAGAAAGAAAAAATGTGCTGACAAGTATTGTTGTATCGATTGTCAAGGCCTGCACGCGGTTTGCCGTCACCACTGTCCTGATCGCGCTCGTCCTTTCGATCGCGGCGGGCTTCTATACGGCCCGAAAGTTCGAAATCAACACCGATATCAACACGTTGATCTCGCCGAATCTTGATTGGCGCAAGCGGGACATTCAATTCGACGATGCTTTCGACCGCGACCGGACGATCCTGGCCGTGGTGGAAGCGCCGACGCCGGAACTCACGAGCTCCGCGAGCGCCGCACTCGACCACAAGCTGGCTGGCGATACCAAACATTTCGAATCGGTCCAGCCGCTTGGCTCGGGAGAGTTCTTTGAAAAAAACGGGTTGCTGTTCCTTCCGGTGGCGGAGGTTGCCCGTCTGACCGGCCAGTTCGAATCCGCCGCGCCGCTGATCGAGATCATGGCCGGCGATCCCAGCCTGCGCGGATTGACCGGTGCGCTGGAAACCGGATTGGTCGGAATCAAGCGCGGACAAGTCAAGCTTGACAGCACCGAGCGGCCCTTCAACCTGATCGCCCAGACGGTCGAGAGTGTGCTGAACAAGGGTAGCGGGACGTTCTCCTGGCGCGAACTCGTCAGCGACAAACCCTTGACCGACGCCGATCGCCGCGCCTTCATCGAATTCAAGCCGATCCTCGATTTTAATGCGCTGGAACCGGGAAAGGCGGCGACCGACGCCATCAGGCAGGCCGCCAGCGATCTTAACTTCGCGGGGGAATATGGCGCGCGGGTCAGGCTGACCGGACCGGTTCCGATCGCCAACGAGGAATTCGCAACCGTTGCGGATGGCGCTGTCGTCAACGGGATCGGCACCGTTCTCGTCGTGCTGTTCATTCTCTGGATGGCGCTGCATTCGGCGAAGATCATCGCCGCGGTCTTTGCCAATCTCTTCATCGGCCTTGCGATCACGACCGCGGTCGGGCTGATGATGGTGGGGTCGCTGAACCTGCTCTCGATTGCGTTCGCGGTCCTGTTCGTTGGATTGGGCGTGGATTTCGGCATTCAGTTCAGCGTCCGCTACCGGTCGGAGCGTTTCAAGAGCAACGATCTTCAGACCGCGTTGGTGAAGGCGGCCGAATATTCCGCAGTCCCGCTATCGCTGGCCGCGATGGCGACGGCGGCCGGATTCCTCTCGTTCCTGCCGACCGACTACAAGGGCGTTTCGGAACTCGGCAAGATCGCCGGCGTGGGCATGCTGGTTGCTTTTATCTCCAGCATCACCGTGCTCCCGGCGCTGCTCAGCCTGCTCAATCCTCCGGGAGAAAAAGAGGCCGTTGGCTACGCGTTCCTGGCGCCGGTCGATCATTTTCTCGAAAAGCATCGCGTCGGCATCATCGTTGGCACCCTTCTGATTGCGATTGCCGGCCTGCCGTTGCTCTATTTCCTCAGATTCGATTTCAACCCGATCAACCTGCGCAATGCCAAGGTCGAGTCGATCGCGACCTTTCTCGATTTGAGAAAAGACCCGAACACCGGCGCCAATGCCATCAATGTGATGACGCACTCGGAAGCCGACGCGAAGAAGATCGAAGCCAAGCTTGAAAAGCTACCGGAAGTCCAGCGCGTGATGTCGCTCGACAGTTTTGTGCCCGAAGACCAGCCGCAGAAGCTGAAGCTCATCGCCCAGGGCGCCAGGATTCTCAATCCCGCGCTCAACCCTGAATCGATCGATGCTCCGCCGTCGGACGCGGAGAACGTCGAGGCCTTGAAGGG
>JBAVEE010000466.1:0-7321 GCA_049587575.1 Bradyrhizobium sp. | reverse complement strand
GCGTTGGTCTTGACCAGGCTCAGCGTGCCGCCGAGCGGCGGCTGGAAGCGCACGCCCTGCTCGTCCATGAAGGGCAGCAGCTCGCGCGAGCGCGCGATCGTCATCTCGGCCAGCACCTTGTCGGTCTCGCCGCCGGTGACGCGATAAAGGTCGTCGAGGAACTCGGCCTCTGCATAAGCCCCGGTCATGGTCGGCGCGGTGCCGTCATGGGCAAGGCGCAAGTTGCGCGTGTGGCGGGTGTTGCCGCCGCGATAGAATTTCGGCGCGCCCTCCAGCACCAGCACGGAAGCGCCGGCGCGCCGCGCGGCGATCGCGGCGCACAGCGCGGCGTTGCCGCCGCCGATCACCAGCACGTCGTATTTGCGGGCCAAATCGACCATGCCGGGTTGTTATCGTGTTTGCATCGAAAATCAAAACCGGCGGCCCGCAAGGCGGTCCGCCGTCCGGACATGGCTTAGCTCCGGGCCGTGAGGGGCTGTCGGCTCGTGGCTGCCTTGCCGTCCCAATAGATCGCGAGCGTGGCGACGATGCCGAGGATGGCGGCGCACATGAGCCAGAAGCCCGGAGAGGCCTTGTCGCCGGTGTGATCGATCAGCAAGGTCGATGCAAAGGGCGTGAACGTCCCGAACAGGCCCGCGGCCAGTGCGAAAGCCATCGAGAAACAGGTGGTCCGGACATGTGCGGGCACCACTTCGACCAGCGCGCCCAGCATGGTCCCGCTGTAAACGCCGAAATAGAACGAGAACATCATTTCGACCGCGAGCATCTTGCCGAAGGTCGGTTCTGCGACCAGCCAGTGCAGCGCGGGATAGGCGGTCACCAGCGACAAGCACGCGATCGTCAGCAGCACCGGCTTTCGGCCGAGACGGTCAGATAAAGCGCCTCCGACCGGATTCCAGAAGAAGTTGGTCACCGCCACCAGAAGGGTGACGAGCAACGCATCCTGCGAGGAAAGCTTCAGCACGGTCCTGCCGAAGGTCGGCGTATAGACGGTGACGAAATAGAAAGTCGTGGTGGTCAGCACCGCCACCATCATGCCAAGCACGATGATCTTCCAGTTCACCGCGGCGGATCTGAAGACTTCGGACGTGGAAGGGTGTTTCTTCATCGCCAGGAATTCCGGCGTTTCTTCCAGCGTTCGGCGAAGAAAGAAAATGAATGGAATGATGAGGCAGCCGATGAAGAACGGAATTCGCCACTTGGCGAATTCGATCCCCCCAAGGAAGGCAATAGTATCGCCTTTGATGACTTCGTTCAGGGTAAATCCGATGGTCGCGGCGACGAAGATCGCGACCTGCTGGCTGGAGGACTGGAACGAGGTATAGAAACCCCTGTTGCCGGGCGTCGCAATCTCGGCGAGATAGACCGAGACGCCGCCAAGCTCGACGCCGGCGGAGAAGCCCTGCAGCAACCGGCCGACCAGGACGATGAGCGGCGCGGCGACGCCGATGCTGGCATAGGTCGGACAAACCGCGATTGTCACCGTGCCGATCGCCATGATCGCGAGGGTGACGATAAGCCCCTTGCGGCGGCCGAGCCGGTCGATATAGGCGCCGAGCACGATCGCGCCGACGGGGCGCATCAGCGCGCCCAGCCAGAAGACGCCGAAGGTGTGGAGCAGTGCTGCGGTCTCGTCTTGAGATGGAAAGAAGGCCTTGGCGATATAGGGCGCATAAAAGCCGAACAGGAAGAAATCGAACTGTTCGAGGAAATTGCCGCTGGTGGAGCGGAGAATGGCGCCAATTCGCGACTTGAGTTGAGGACGTGGCGAACTGGACGAATGCGACATTATGAAATGCTCCCCATTTTCCTGCGCCCGGTGCAGTTTCCCCGCTCCGGCCAAGCACGGTACTTCTGCCACGTCAGGGCGGCGTGACCAACCAAAAAAAGGAGAGGTTTCACGCGGCGGGACAGTCGGCCGGGCGGCATCAATATCGGCGGCGCCGGCGGTTAGTTGATTCCCGCGCTGGTCTGGACCGAGGCGATCAGCCATTGCCGAAACGCCGATAACTTCGCGGACGCTGCCCTCGCCTCGGGTGAGACGAGATAGAAACCGGCATTGGCGGGCAGTGCAATTTTGAACGGAACGACTAGCCGGCCCTTGGCGATGTCGGCCTCGACATAGGAGGTTCGGCCCATTGCAACGCCGATTCCATCGATTGCGGCCTGCACCGTCATCAAGATCAGATCGAAGCTCAATCCCGGTTGTTTTGAGATATTCGACGGCAGTCCGGCGGCGGTGAGCCATAGCCGCCAGTCGTCGTCATAGCCTCCGCTGCTGTGCAGCAGCGTTTGATTGGCCAGATCCTCCGGGCACCGCAGCGGCTTGTCGCCTGTGAGCAGCGCCGGGCTGCACACCGGAAACAATTCATCGGCCATCAGCCAGTCGGCGCGCAAGCCGGGCCAATGGCCGCGGCCATAGCGGATCGCAGCGTCGACGCCGTCACGCTGGAAATCGACCAGGCTGGTCGAGGTGGTGATGCGGACGTCGACGCCGGGGTGCGCTTGCTGGAAGGTGGAAAGCCTTGGCAGCAGCCACTTTGCCGCCAGCGACGCCAGCGTGGAGACGGTCAGCACGCGATCGTTTTCCTTGCGCAGCAGCCGGTCGGTGGCGAGCCGCAGATCGTTGAACGCCGCCCGAATGCCGGGAAGGTAGTCCCTGGCTTCCGGCGTCAGCGCCAGACTGCGATTCTGCCGGACGAACAGGCGAACCCCCAGTTCCTCCTCGAGCCGCCGGATCTGATGGCTGATCGCGGTTTGGGTGACATTCAGCTCAGCCGCGGCAACGGTGAAGCTCAGATGCCGGGCGGCGGCCTCGAACGCGCGCAAACCATTGAGCGACGGCAGTCGGGCGGTCATTGTCCGGACGTCCATTGCATGAGTTTATCTCATCTAAAATCGTACAAAGTGTCGTTTGCCGAATTCGGAGACAGCATCAATATTACCAAGAACAAGTTATATTTGGGAGATCAGGATGTCTACCTGCCCATCGAACGTAATGATAAATCGTCATGAATCTGGGCTGCTCGCCCAGGTCAGCCAGAGGCTGCATGTGTGGGGCGAGCGCCGGCGACAGCGACGTGAACTGTCGCGTTGGACCGATCGCGACCTGCATGACGTCGGACTTTCGTGGAGCGATATCGTCGAAGAGGCCGAAAAGCCGTTTTGGCGGGCCTAGAAGCAACGAGCACGGCCAGCGTTGGTGCAGTCCGGCTTTGCCTCCGGGGCGCCGAGGATTCTCGAATGGCGCATGGATCCTGCGGGTCATGCGCGCCGGCGTCGCCTCCAAAGAGGGGCGCCGGCCGAGACGTTTCGAAATGGACAGGAAGCCTGCGATGACGGCGCTTCGCCTTGATGACCTCCGGCAACATACCGATATCCTGAGGCTGCGTAACGGCAAGGCTTTGGCCGTTCGTTTTGTCGAGCCTGATGACGCCGAAGCGTTGCAGGGCTACTTCCGGTCGCTTTCCGTCGGTTCCCGCTACAATCGCTTCCTTGGCGCTATGAGCGAATTGCCGCAGACCGAACTCGCGCATTTCATCCATGTCGGCGAGCGCGACCGGTTCAGCGTGATCGCGGTGATGGTGATCGACGGCGTCGAGACCATCGTCGGCGAAGCCCGCTACGGGTTCGAGGCTGACACGGCAAGTTTCGAGTTTGGCGTATCGATCGACGACCGGTGGCAAGGCCTGGGCATCGGATCGGCCTTGCTGCGGAATCTGGAATGCCGGGCGGCTGCGTTCGGCGCTGGCCGCGTGTTCGGCGATACACTGCGATCCAACAATGTCATGATAAGCTTGGCGCGCAAGTCCGGTTTTGCGTTTATGCGTCACCCCGACGATTGGAAGCTGCTGCGTTTCGAAAAACAAATCGAGCCAGCCTCCCAGGAGATTCCATGTGCGAGTTGGAGGCTGGCGGCCCAGCAGGCCGCCGCTGTCATACCCGCGAATGCGGGTATCCAGTAATCCCCGCTGTCGCAGCGGCTTGTGAGCGCTGCGGGGTACTGGATCATCCGCTTTCGCGGATGATGACGTCAGGGTATGCGGCTCTTTGCCTCCGGATGCTAAAACTTCTCGACCCAGGGCCGCACTTCCAGCTCCCAGCTCCAGGCGCTGCGCGGCTGCTGCAACACATTCCAGTAATTCAAGGCAATGGCGTCGGGATCGAGCATCGAATCCGGCCTTTCGGACGGTTCAACCCGGCCTGCGCTGCGGATGCCGCCGTCGATCACGAAATGCGCGACATGAATTCCTTGCGGCGATAATTCGCGCGCCATGCTTTGTGCAAGACCGCGCAGCGCGAATTTTCCCATCGCAAACGGTGCCGATTGCGGATAGCCCTTGACGCTGGCAGACGCGCCGGTGAAGAGGATGGCGCCGTGCCGGTTCGGCAGCATTCGCTTTGCCGCCTGCTGAGCTACCAGGAAACCGCCGAACGCGCTCACCGCGATCGCCTGCGCCACCTCAGCGGGCACCAGGTCGACGAAAGTGCCGCGCGCCCGCGCGCTGGCATTATAGACGACGACATCGGGCGCCCCGATCTCGCGCTCGACCAGGCCAAACAGGCGCTCGACCTCGTCATGGTCGGTAGCATTGCAGGCAAAGGCCCGCGCGCCGGTCTGCGTGCAGAGCGCGCCGAGCTTCTCGATTCGGCGTGCCGCCAGCGCTACACCGATGCCTTCGCGGACGAACAGCCGCGCCAGCGACGCGCTCAGACCTTCGCCGGCGCCGACGATGAGGGCTGTCTTGTATCTTGGCGTTTCCATGGGAGGTTTCCTTGATCTGTCGGAGCTGGTCTTGAGCCCGGGAGGTGGTTCGGTAGCGAAAATAGCCTCTGGGCCTTAACCGGGGTGGGCGACATTCCGGCATCCGATGTGCGATAATTCCCACCCAACAGATGAGGAACGAACAAGGAAATTCAATGCAGCCGCTCAAGCATGATCGCATTGCAAATTCCGCCGCCCAGCCTGGGCTGCTTGCGCCCGACACCTCGGGCATGAATTTCTACCGCGCCGATCCGGCGCTGGCGGATCTGCTTCGCATCCATCTTCCCGATGCGTTGTTCCGTCATATCGAGCCGCATCTCGACCGGCTGGGCGCGCTCGCCGGCGGTCATCTCGACGAGTGCGCGCGGTTGGCCGACCGGCATGTGCCGGTGCTGCATCAGCGCGACCGCTTCGGCCGCGACGCTCAGTGGATCGAATACCATCCGGCCTATCGCGAGCTCGAGCGCGCCGCGTTCGGCGAGTTCGGAATTCACGCGATGTCGCTGCGCAAGGGCATTCTGGGCTGGCCGGAGAAATACCCGGTCGTTGCCAAGCACGCCTTTACGTTTCTGTTCAACCAGGCCGAGTTCGGGCTGGGTTGCCCGATCAATGTCACCGATGGCTGCGCCAAGCTTCTTGCGAACTTCGGCAGCGAGGCGCTGAAGGCCAGATATCTGGACGGCCTCACCCAGACCGACATGGACAAGCTGACTCAGGGCGGCCAGTTCATGACCGAAAAGGAAGGCGGCTCCGACGTCGGCACGCTCACGACGTCAGCCGTGCAGGAAGGCGATCACTGGCTTCTGTCGGGCGAAAAATGGTTCTGCTCCAATGCGGACGCCGAGGTGGTGATGCTGCTGGCACGGCCGCAAGGCGCAGGTGGCGGTACGCGCGGCGTCGGCCTGTTTTTGATGCCGCGGAGGCTCGACGACGGCTCGCCCAACCACTACCGGATCGTCCGGCTGAAGGACAAGCTCGGCACCCGCTCGATGGCGTCGGGCGAGATCAAGCTGGAGGGCGCGATTGCCTATGCCGTCGGACGGCTCGACCGCGGCTTCGTGCAGATGGCCGAGATGGTCAATTCGTCACGGCTTTCCAATGGCGTCAAATCCACCGCGCTGATGCGCCGCGCCCATCACGACGCGAGGACGGTCGCCGCAAACCGCGTGGTGTTCGGAAGCCGCATCATCGATTTGCCGCTGGCGCGCCGGCAATTGATGAAGATCATGCTCGCCACCGAGCAGGCGCTGTCGATGAGCTTTCTCACCGCGGATGCGCTCGACCGCGCCGAGGCCGGCAGCCAGGACGCGGCAGCGCTGTTGCGCATCCTGACGCCGACGCTGAAATTCCGCGCCACGCGCGACGCGCGCAAGGTCTGCGGCGACGTGCTGGAGATGCGCGGCGGCATCGGTTACATCGAGGAATTCGCAACCAGCAGGTTGTTGCGCGACGCGCATCTCGGCTCGATCTGGGAAGGCACCGGCAACATCGTCGCCATCGACGCGCTCACGCGGGCGGTCGGCCGCCATGGTGCCGACGCAGCGCTTGCCGCCGACCTGCATGCCCGGCTCGATGACAGCGCCGGCGTACCGGACGCCTGGCGCGATCGCCTGCACGCGCTCACCGATCGCGCCGTCGGTTTCGCGCGTGAGGTGGCCGGGCGCGGTGACCACGAAGCCGAGGCGCGGCGCGCCACCAGCCTGCTTTATCATGTCGCAAGCGCGGTGGCGCTGGCATGGGAAGCCGGACGCATCCACGAGATGCGCGGCGATGCCCGCCGGCTCTTGCTGTCCCGCATGGTGATCGATCATCGGGTGTCCGCAAGCGATCCCTTCCTACTCGCGGACAATGCGACGCAGGGTGCCATCACCGACCTTCTGCTCGGCGATCGTGCCGCCGGCATGGCCGAGGTTGGCGACTTGCTGAAGGTGGCTTAGGCGGGATGCAGCAACAGGCGGGTCGTTCCGGGACGCGAGCCAAGCGAAACGAACCCGAAATACGAGACTATGAGGCGCGAGATTCCGGGCCCGCGAGTTTCACTCGCGTTCAATCATCAAACGCCGGCGGTGGCACAAAGCCGCCGAATTCGCGCTCGATCAGTTCAGCGAGCTTTAGCGGGGTGCGGTCCTCCAGCCATGGACCGAGGATCTGGACGCCAACGGGCAAACCTTCCGGCGACAGGCCGATAGGTATCGCGGTGGCCGGCAGGCCGGGCAGGGTGGCGATGCCGGGCCATGCCAGCTGATCGGGGTAGACATAATCTTTGCCGTCGATGTCGATGCGGCGCGTTTCCTGGTCCGCCGAATGGTCGTGCGGATAGGCCGGCGTCGGCATCACCGGGCAGATGACCGCGTCGAAGCTCCCGAACAGCGCGCGCCATTGTGCCCGCAAGCGCGCGCGGCCGCCGTCGGCCGTCACCCAGTCGCGATGGCTCAGCGCGATACCGCGCAGCCGTTCGGCCCTCAGGCTCATGTCTTCCGCCGGAAGCTTGGCAGCTTCGGCCACGGCGCCGGCATAGACTTCCGGCGTGAAGCCAAACGCAAGAAACGACAGCAG
>JBAVEE010000465.1:0-2704 GCA_049587575.1 Bradyrhizobium sp. | reverse complement strand
CCAACATTCTTCGACCCCCGCAAATACCTTCAAATTACGCGCAACGGCGGTCAAGTTAAATGCGCGCCGGCTTTCTCGAATCGCCAAACCGTCTGCCTTAATCATGAATCGCGTGCGCGGCGGCGCGGCTGGGATACGACGCACGATTTGGCGGCCGGCCGTCACGGCCGGCTTTGCAACCGGGGCATTGCCCTGCTTGGCGACAAGGCATTGGCTTTGATAAGGTCGGCCTCCCCGCCGCAAACTAAGACGCCGCCGACTCCCTGACCTCACAGATCGAGCCCCGATGCCGCCAAGCCCCATGATCGTCCGCACGATCCCCGCGTTACGTCGCGCTCTCGACGGCCTTCACGCGAGGAAGGCCTCGATCGCGCTGGTACCGACCATGGGAGCACTCCATGACGGTCACGTGTCGCTGGTTCGATTGGCGAAGCGCCGCGCCCGCAGGGTCGTCGTATCGATCTTCGTTAACCCCGCCCAGTTCGCGCCCTCCGAGGATTTCGGATCGTACCCGCGCACCTGGCAAGCCGATGTCGCCAAACTCGCGGCCGAGGACGTTGACCTGATCTGGAATCCCGGCGTCAAGACGATGTACCCGGACGGCTTTGCCACCCGGATTCTGACCGAAGGACCGGCCACCGCCGGCCTTGAGGACCGCTTCCGGCCGCATTTCTTCGGCGGCGTCACCACCGTGGTCGGCAAACTGTTTAGCCAGGTCAGGCCGGATTTCGCGATCTTCGGCGAAAAGGATTTCCAACAGCTCCGCGTGGTCGCAAGGATGGCGGCGGATCTCGACCTTGGCGTCAAGGTGATCGGCTCCAGGACCGTGCGCGAGCGCGATGGGCTCGCGATGTCCTCGCGCAACGTCTATCTGTCGCCCGAGGAGCGCCGCACCGCGCCCGTGCTGCACCGTGCGATGAAGGAAAGCGCGGGGCGCCTGCGGGCGGGCGATGACATCGAAGCCGCGATGGCCGCCGGCACCGAGCTGATCGTCGGCGCCGGTTTCACGCTGGACTACTTCGAGGTCCGGCATGCCGAAACGCTGGCGCCGATCGCTTCGCTCAAGGATGGACCGATGCGGATCCTGGTCGCAGCAAAGCTTGGGAAGACACGCCTGATCGACAATGTCGGGGTCTAGGCGGCCTTGGCCGATCGGCCGCTACCGGCAGAAAGAGCCGGCGCCGCTTGCGTAGCCCTGCTCCGGAATAGAATATCCCGGCAAAGGATTTGCGGGGAGAACTGCCAGCATGGGCGTAGGTGCCATCTTTTTCAGCGGGCTGATGACCTTTGTCGCTACCGGTTTTGCGGCAGCGCAGACGGCGCAGCGGCCACCGGTCGGCGGGTTCGGTTCGCCGCCGGACGCCATGATCTTTTACGTCGCGCACGGTGCGCCCGGCGCTTGCGGGCAAGGTTGCTCGGATTGGATTGCCGCCGAAGGCACTGTCGAATGGGATACCCACAAGCGGCTGATCGCGATCCTCGACCGACAGGCCGGGCATAAACTTCCCGTCGTCATCCATGCCTGGGGCGAGTCCAATCTCAATGTCGCAACCAGCCTTGGCCGGATCCTGCGCGACCGCGGCATCGACACGACGGCGGGGTTGACCGAAGTCGAAGCCTGCAACGGCAAACCGGAAGCGGACTGCTTCGCGCTCAAGCGTCCGGGCGGGCCGCTCGACGCCAAGGTGAACCCGTCGGAGTCGCGCTGCGAACTTGCCTGCATATTGATCCTGGCTGGTGGCGTGCACCGCAGCCTGCCGGCCGGCACCCGGTTGATCCTGAGCGGCATGGCGATCCGCAACCGCCTGGCGCCCAATGTGTCCGACGAACAACGCGAAGGTCTGACGGCTCGATTTGGCGAACAGTTCCGCAAATATCTGCGCGACATGGGCGTCGAACCGGAACTGCTCGATATCATCGACAGGAATTCAGAGACCCGGCGTCAAACCGAATTGCCGCCATCCGAATGGAGCAGGCTGGGGATCGTCACGGCGTCGTCGCTGTAACTCGCGCGGGCGGCAGAAAGCAAACGGACCGATGCGCTAAAGCAGCCGAAGCTTGAAGCAGCCTCGGATTTAGAGCAGCCCGAGATCGCGCAATTCGCGCCGCATCGGTTCGGGCATCGCAGCGACACTGGCGGCGGCAGCCTTGGCGAGATCAGGCGGCGCGGCGTCTTCCGTGAAA
The DNA here is from genome assembly GCA_049587575.1 of Bradyrhizobium sp. Lineage (GTDB taxonomy): Bacteria > Pseudomonadota > Alphaproteobacteria > Rhizobiales > Xanthobacteraceae > Bradyrhizobium. Next base: position 520 of record JBAVEE010000465.1, on the reverse strand, counting down.
TAGCGCCAGCCCTGGAATGCCCGCATCGGCCGCGGCGATACCGCGATCACTTTAGGCTGCATCACCAGCCGGCACCGCCCGATACCGTCCCGATCGCGAAACGGCTCGATCGCGATCAGTTTTTCGCGGGCCGCGATTTCACCGCGGATAACCCAGTAAAGCGAGCCGCCGGCGAGCAGCTCTTCGACGCGCTTCGGCGTCATCCGGGTGATGTGAATATGGTGGCGCGGCAGGCCCTTCTTCTCCGCGGTCTGCATCCGCTCGGCGACCCAGCCCTTGAGTTCTTTTACCGACTCGCAGCCGACGGCAAGTTTGATGAGATGAAGCGACATGATTTTGACGTTAGCGATCAGGGCCGGCTTTTGAAAGGTTCAATCATTCGCGGTGGCGCGAGCCGCCGGCGGTGCAATCGAAACCGGCCCGGGCGCGGGCGCGCGCGGCGGTTTCGGCGCCGGCTGCTTTTTCGCTGCTGCCAGCTTGGGCGCCGCCGCCGGTGTCGGGTGCGGTGACGACAACGGGG
>JBAVEE010000464.1:0-1874 GCA_049587575.1 Bradyrhizobium sp. | reverse complement strand
ATTACTTCCCATGAGAATTGTTGCCGGGCTGAACGCTCGGCCCATGGGTGTTATTCGGCGTGGGATCCCGACGCCGATTTACACACTAAGGTATTGATCCACCTAGCGGTACGGGGGTCAATGTTGGGCTCTGACGCATGTTTGATGACGGCGTCGCCGATCATGCTGCACCGAGCAATCGTGCTTCGAGAAGGTCGAGTTTCGCGCGCCCATACATTTGTCGTTTGACAAGTTTGAGTTTCGTAATCTGCCCTTCGACTTGGCCGTTTGACCAAGGGTGCGTGATTGCAGCGCGAACGGCAGCGATGTCCTTGAGGACTCCCGTCGCGAAGGATGAGACGAGGCTTGCTTTTGCGTTCGCGATCCAGGCATCGAGTTTGGCCTCGTCCTTTTTTCGGATCATATCGTGGAACTGGTCGATGAGCGTGCGGGCCTCAACAAGGGACGGGACACCAGCCTCGATGGCAGCAATGACCACGGCATCAGCCTTGGTCATGCAATCTCGCTTAATCGTCATAAGACGGGCGATAGTTCTGGCGGAGGGCACCCTTTGCAGCTGTTGTTTGCTGACCGCTTCCGACCGACGTCGACGTGTTGTCCACTCGCCAACCGAACGCAGGGATCCCCGGAACCCTTGCGCCTGCAAGCGACGCCAGAGTTCGGCGCCGTTGCGACAGCCACTGCTCCACTGGCCCTCAAGGAACAGATAATGCGCGTCGAGTGAACACTCCCGCGTTTGGAACACGTCGGCTCGCCCACCCCGCAACGTCTGGCGAACGAGATTGCGACTATGACCCAGGCGGCGGACAATCTGCTTGATCGAAACGCCGTCCCTGGCGAGCGCCACGATTGCCGTATTTGTATCCTCGCGCCGCAGATAGCTCTCGTATCGTAGTTTTTCCGCCGAGGTGAGCAACTCTGGGGTAATTGTCGTCGAGCCAATGGCGCTGCGGATTGCGCGCATGGACTTGCGCACCGCGTGGAGGAAGGCCGCGCTGGCGTTTTCCATCAGGTGCCAACGGTCGGCGACCTGTATCGCGTCAGGGAGCGCCTTTGCCGAGGCCTCGCCGTAGCCGCCGCCACGGTCGCGCGATACGACCTTGATCTCCGGATGATCGGCGAGCCACGCTCGAACTGTAGCGACCTCGCGATCTGGAAGCAGGGTTACAATCCGCCGCTGCTCGAGATCGCAGACAATCGTTCCGTAACGCCGATTGCGTCGAAACGCCCAATCGTCGACGCCGACGACGGTCAGAGGATCTGTTCGTCGGGCTGCCCGCCGTCGTACAACCCGAAGCAACGTATCGTTGCTGACCGGCAGCATCAGCCGCCTGGCAAAGCTCGCTGCTGGTCTGCCGCCGAGTGCCAACCCTAAATGGTGGACGATGCATTCCAGCCGTGCCGTCCGGCGCGACCGGGCGGGGAGAACATTGTCCCCGAACCGTTCAGCGAAAATCCGCCGCCGACAATGAGGTACCTCGCAAACAAACCGCCGCGTGATCACGCGGAGGCGTATTTGCTTGCCGGCACAGGGCAAATCCGCGACTTGTCTGTCGTATCGGCTATGGATTCGTCGCGATCTCGAGCCGCACAATGGGCACTCGGCCATTCCGGCTTCGGACCGGACGGCCAAAATAATCGAGTCAGATGAATCACTTACACTCTCAATAACCAACCCACTCGGCACAAGCGACGAAATTCGAATTCCGGATCGCATGGCGATTCCCCCGTTGGAGAACCGCAAGCTCGGCAAAGAAATCATCAGATGTGAGTCAGACCCTGAATTGAGTTCCCCGACTTCCCTTTGCCGCGCATCCGCCACGAGTTGCGCACGTTCATCTGCTAACCGCGCGACCATTCAGACCAACCGAGCC
>JBAVEE010000463.1:0-1719 GCA_049587575.1 Bradyrhizobium sp. | reverse complement strand
CCGGCTCGGCGCCGGACTGCCGCCCCTATCCCCTCAGCCCGGCCCTCGCCGGGACCTCGTGTCAGACCGACTCGCCCTCTTTGATGCAGAGCGACTGCGAGCGCGGATAGAACACCGTGATACCGCCGGCGAAGCGGCAATAGGCGAAGCCGGAGACATCGTCGCCGCCGCTTGTGATGTGATCCCGCTCGATGCCGCGATCGATGACCGGATCATCGGTCAGCACCGTGACATCGGTACCGGTCTGGTTCTGGATCACCACCTCGCCGCCTTCGTCGGGCAGAAGTTCCTTGAGCGAGAAGGTCAGCCCGTGATTCGCCGCGGTGGCGGCACGTCCGGTGATGAGGCTGAAGATGCGCGTGCTCATGATGCGGTTCCCCGATCCTGGTGCTCAATGCACATGGACATGGCCGGCGGTGGCGATGGCGTTCTCGACATAGACGTGAACGGTGTTGCCGTTCGCGGCGGTGCCGGTGAACTCCGTGAAACCGACCATCTGTGTCGGACTGGTCGGCGCGGTGGTCACGGCTACGCCGTTCACATCGACGCCGGCCGGGACTGTCGGCAGCGACGCCGGCAGGACGTTCGGGATCGGATCTTGGCTGCCGCTGGTGACGGCCCCGCTGATCATCGGATCGGGGTTGCTGCCCGAGACGAAGCCGTTGAGATTCACCGTGTCGCTGGCATCGCCCGTGACCCAGATCGCCTGGATCGGCTGGCCGTTTGCGCCTGCGCCGCTGAAGCTCGTGATCGTGCTGGTCTCGTTATGGGTCAGCTGCAGCACGCTGTCCGGGGTCAGCGTCAGGGTGCTGTTGCCGCTGCCGGCCGCCGTGCTGCCGAGATCGAACACCTCGATATTCGAGAGATGGGCGAGCGTTGCAGCGTTGCTCGTGTCGATCGACTGACTTCCGGTCTCGATGCGCAGCGTATCGAGTCCGTTATTGCCCAAGACGTTTTCCGAGGCCGAGTTGCCGAACACCGCCGGCGTCGAGAACTCGGAATATTGCGTCTCGCCGAAAGCGAGGGAGCCGGTCGTCTCGCTGAACTGGAAGCTCGAGCCGCCGGTATAATCCGCGAGCGGATTGCCGCCGTTGAGCGCCGTCAGCGCCGCGTCGGCGTTGATCGCGTTGGCGAGCGCCTGTGCCATCTGCGCCGTGGTCTCGCCGGAGGTCACGGTGATGCTGATGGTCTCGACATGGCCCGGTGTCGCGAGATTGGGGTTGGTGAAGTTGATATGCAGCTGGTCGCCGGCGGTCGCCGTGCCCTGGACCACGGCGCCGGCGGTGCCGTTGTAGAAGGTCGTCGCCGTCCCCGGATTCCACACCAACGTGTCGGAGCCAAGACCGCCTTGCTCGATCGCCGTGCCGGCGCCGTTGACGGTGCCGAGGTTGAGCACGGTGCCGCTGGCATCCGCCCCGGTATCGGCGCCGACATTCAGCGTCACCGCATGACCTTCGCCGTAGAGATACTGCCCCGCCTGGGTCGCGGTGCCGCCGCCCGGAACGTCGGTCCACGCGGTCGGGCCATCGATCACGTGATAGGTCGTGCCGGGCGTGATCTGCGGATCGATGATCGCCGTGATCGCGTGATGCGTGCCGTCGAGCGTCTCGCTCGGCACGGTGATCGTGCCGCCGCCGACCTCGATGCTGGTGATCGTCGTCGCGCCGCCGCTCACCAGCGCCACGCTGACCAGCGCTGGATCGCCGGGCTGGATCGGGA
>JBAVEE010000462.1:0-2978 GCA_049587575.1 Bradyrhizobium sp. | reverse complement strand
CCCCCGCCGACCGAGCCTGCGCCGGCTGGCGGCCTGGCTGGCGGCGTCGGCGTCGGACCGCAAGGCCGCGCCGTGGCTGGTGATCGGTTTTGCCGCCGCGCATGCGGTGCTCTGGACCTTTATCCTGATCAATCTGAAGGCGGCGCAGGACGTCCACATGGATGTCGCCGAAGCCTTCGCCTGGGGCCAGAAATTCCAGCTCGGCTACGGCAAGCACCCGCCGCTGGCGGGCTGGGTGGCCGGTCTCTGGTTCCGGATGTTTCCGGTCGCCGATTGGGCCACTTACGCGCTGGCGACGGCGACCCTCGGCTGCGGTCTGGTGATTTGCTGGCTGATCGCGCTGCGCGTGGTGGACTACCGCCGCGCATTTTTCGTCGTGGTGCTGCTCGCGCTTTATCCGATCTTCAATTTCAAGGGCTTCAAGTACAACCCGGACCTGCTGCAGCTCGTCACCCTGCCGCTTGTGGTGCTGGCCTATCTGGATGCGTTCGAGAAGCGCACCGCGCGCTCGGGCCTGTGGCTTGGCCTCGCGGGCGCGCTGGCGCTGATGACGAAATACTGGGTGCTGACCATGATCGGCGCGGTCGGTCTCGCCGCGCTGATTCATCCTGACCGGCTCAAGTTCCTGCGTTCGCCGGCACCATGGGTCGCGATCGCCGTGGCCGTCGTTGCGATGATTCCGCATCTGGTGTGGCTGAAGGAAGTGGATTTCCTGCCGCTGACCTATGCCGGCGACGTCTATGGACTTTCGAGCCGCGCGCAGAGCGCTGAATTGGTTCTCGGCTATGTCGGGCACAATTTGGCGCTGCTCGCCGTGCCGGTGATGCTGGCAGGGCTCGCGCTTGCCTGGACGGGTTTGCGGCGCCCGTCGGCGGGGTTGGCACGCATCTGGTCGCGCGGCGCGAACGCGGGCGTCAACGTCTCCCAGGCGCTCAATATCTGGATCATCCAGGTGGTGGTCGCGGTCGGGCCGCCGCTCGGCGGCTTGTTCTTCACGGTCTATATGAAGACCGATTGGGGTATCTCGCTGTTCTTTCTGACCCCATTGTCGCTGGTCGCTGTTCCCGCGCTGCGTCTGCAAAGGATTGCGTTGTTCCGGATTGCCGCGATCTGGCTTGTGCTCACGCTGGCCACGCTGGTCGCCTCACCCTACATCGCCGCCCGCGAGATGGCGGAAAGTCCCAATGCCGCTTCGAGCTACGGCGCGCGCTCTCAGCTTGCCCGCGAGCTGACGAAGGAATGGCATACGCGCTTTCACACGCGCTGGGCCGTGGTCGCCGGCACCACCGAGGTCGGGGAGCCGATGACGTTTTACAGTTCGGATCATCCGGCGCCGTTCACGCCGGGCGAACTCTGGTCATCGGGATTGACCTCGCTCGAGGAGGCCAGGCGGCTTGGCTTTATCGGCATCTGCGATACGTCGGACGGACGGCTACCGGTCTGCGAGGCCTGGATGGCGGCCAACGGCAAGGACGCCGAGCAGGTTGCGATCACCACGCAGCGCTTTTACCACGGGCACCCCGGCCCGGCGATCACCTGGAAGGTTTATATCGTGCCGCCGGCGAAATAGCCTTTTCGCTTTTCCCGCAACCGCGAGACTGGTTCGTTCCCCGGATGCTGCGAAGCGCGCTTGCGGTGGGAGCAGCGTTGCACGCTGCGCCGTGTCGGGGACACGGATCAGGTATTCTCTTCGTTGAACTTGCTGGCAACCAGTTCGGTGATCGCGTCGATGGCGGTTTGTGCCTCCGGTCCGATCGCGGACACGACGATCGACGTGCCCGGCCCGGCGGACAGCATCATCAGCCCCATGATCGAGGTGCCGCCGACGGTCTCACCGCCTTTGGTCACCCACACTTCGGCATTGAAGCGCTCGACCATCTGCACGAATTTTGCGGAAGCACGCGCGTGCAGGCCGCGCTTGTTGACGATCGGAAGTTCGCGAGAAACGGCGCCTGGCGGAACCCGCGGCCCCGGAATGTTCTCGGGCGGCGCGTCGTCGTCGCTCATTTGCCGGCGAGCACCCGACTCGCGATGGTCACGTATTTGCGGCCGGCTTCCTGCGCCATGGCGATGGCGTCGGGAAGCGACCGCTCTTCGCGGACCTTGGCGAGTTTGACCAGCATGGGAAGATTGATCCCCGCGAGCACCTCCACTTTCGGGCGGCTCATGCAGGAGATCGCGAGATTGGAGGGAGTGCCGCCGAACATGTCGGTCAGGATGGCGACGCCATCGCCACTGTCGACGCGGTTGACCGCTTCGATAATGTCACTTCGACACAAATCGGAATCATCCTCGGCGCCGATGGTGACGGCTTCGATTTGCTTTTGCGGACCCATGACGTGTTCCAGCGCCGCCTTGAACTCGTCGGCCAGGCGCCCATGGGTCACAAGTACTAGACCAATCATCGGAAACTCCTCGCGGGTGCTTTTTGGTGCACCGCACGAACGCGCCACTTTGACCATCCAGAGCCCCCGCGCAAGAGGGGATCTTCGCGATTCTCCCGGAAATCGACGGTTGGGAAGGGAGCCTGCGCCGGTCTATTCGGTCGCGATAGTGGGACTTATATGGTTACCAATTCCCTTCGAACAATCCGGCGAAGGCTGGGTGGAAGGTGAACTTGTGGTCATGGTTAGGGCTGCGATGACCAGCGGAGCCGCATTAAAGCCCTTTCCTACGGGGATTCGCGGTAATTTGATACCGGAAATCTGCGTCACCAGCGCTTCAGGCGCCGGCAGCCGCTCCGCATCCGCGGCCTCGAGGTCGACGACCAGGCCCACAGCGGCATCATTGGCGAAGTCGCAGCGGCGAATACCGAGCCCGCGAATTTCGATCAGGCCAGCCAGCGCGGGCGCCGGCCGGACGATAAGCTGGCCTCCGCGTGCCCCGAGATGAACGCGGTCGTCGCCGATCAGCATGGCCGGCGCTATCTGCCCGGAGCGCCCGGCCAGGATGAGATCGAAGGCGAGACGCGATTTGCC
>JBAVEE010000461.1:0-17970 GCA_049587575.1 Bradyrhizobium sp. | reverse complement strand
CCTCAAAACAAGGCAGGTGCAGCCGCCGGCTAGGAAGCGGCGCGGCCGAGGTATCGGTAAACACGGTTGTGAAGAAAAAGTAATATTGCGGTGTGTGCTCCGTTCATAGCCCGTTCACGCCCGCGGGCCTCATCTTGATGTCTGATATCGTGCCGCTCACATTCGGAGACCTGCGTGCGCTTGCTCGTCGTTGAAGATGATCCGGACCTCAACCGCCAGCTGACCACGGCGCTGACGGATGCCGGCTACGTGGTCGACCGCGCGTTCGACGGCGAAGAAGGGCATTTTCTCGGTGACAGCGAACCCTACGACGCGGTCGTGCTCGACATCGGGCTGCCGAAGATGGACGGCATCTCGGTGCTTGAAGCATGGCGCCGGAACGGGCGTGCGATGCCGGTGCTGATCCTCACCGCGCGCGACCGCTGGAGCGACAAGGTGCAGGGTTTCGACGCCGGCGCCGACGACTACGTGGCAAAGCCGTTTCACCTCGAGGAAATCCTGGCGCGGATCCGCGCGCTGCTCCGCCGCTCGGCCGGCCACGCCCAGTCCGAGCTGACCTGCGGGCCGGTTTCGCTGGATACCCGCACCGGTCGGGTCAGCGTATCCGGCAATCCGATCAAGATGACCTCGCACGAGTATCGGCTGCTTGCCTATTTGATGCACCATACCGGGCGCGTGGTGTCGCGTACCGAACTGGTCGAGCACCTCTATGACCAGGATTTCGACCGCGACTCCAACACCATCGAAGTGTTCGTCGGCCGTATCCGCAAGAAGCTGGAGGTCGATATCATCCAGACGGTGCGGGGACTTGGCTATCTGCTGACGCCGCCATCGCCGGGTAGCTGATCGGAGGTGTTGATCAGCCACCTGACCCTGTGCTCTGGTTCGAGCATGACCCTTTCTGAGGACCGGCAGCCATCCATTGGGGCTCGGTCCGGGCGGGTGATTTCGGGATGATGACCTGATGCGCGGCAGTTCGCTCGCCACCCGGCTGTTTCTGTCCGCGACCGCGTGGGTGGTGGTGATTCTCGTGATCACCGGCGTCGTGCTGTCCTCCGTATACCGCGATGCCACCGAACGCGCCTTCGATCGTCGCCTCAACCTTTATCTGCGGACCCTGGTCGCCGAAGTGGCAACGCCGGACGAGCCGGCGGACCATCAGTTCCAGTCGCTCGGCGAACCATTGTTCGAACTGCCGCTGTCCGGCTGGTACTGGCAGATCACCCGGACCGATTCCGACAAGGCCGAAGTGCGCGCGTCGCGCTCGCTGTGGGACAAGAAACTGCCGAAGCTCGAAGAGCGCGGTGCCGATTTGACCGCGGCCGGCATTCGTCTCGGTTATGTCGAAGGCCCCGAGGGTCAGAACCTGCGGATGGTGGAACGGCCGGTCGATCTCGGCGCCGACGGCAAATTCCTGGTTGATGTGGCCGGCGACGCGTCAGAGATTTTCGACGAAACGCGCAACTTCGACTATTATCTCGGCGGCACATTCGCAGCACTTTCCATCGTGCTGGTGCTGACCACGATCTTCCAGGTTCGCTTCGGCCTTGCGCCGCTCAAGCGCATCTCCGATTCCATTGCCGATATCCGCTCCGGCCGCGCCGAGCGGCTCGAGGGCGAATTTCCGGTCGAGATTGCGCCGCTGGCGCGCGAGACCAACGCGCTGATCGACGCCAATCGGGAAATCGTCGAGCGCGCCCGGACCCACGTCGGAAATCTCGCCCATGCCATCAAGACGCCGCTGTCTGTGATCGTCAACGAGGCTGCCGCGCATGCCGCCGATCCCTTTGCGACGAAGGTTCTGGAGCAGGCCGATCTGATGCGTGATCAGGTCGCCCACCACCTCGAGCGCGCGCGAATCGCGGCGCGGCTCACCATCATCGGCACGATCGTCGAGGTCGCGCCCGTAATCGATGCCTTGCGCCGGACCATGGAGAAGATCCATCGCGGCCGCGGTATAGCCATCGAGGTTGATGCCGACGCGCAGGCAAAGTTCCGCGGCGAGCGCCAGGATCTTGAGGAGATGGCCGGTAACCTGGTGGACAACGCCTGCAAATGGGCGGCCTCAAGGGTATTCATCGAGGTGTTGGTGGAACCGGCGGTCGGGCCCGGCGCCGGTCCGGTGGTGCGAATTATCGTCGACGACGACGGGCGCGGGCTCTCGGCGGCTGAACGCGCCCAGGTGTCACGCCGCGGTCAGCGGCTCGACGAGTCCAAGCCGGGTTCCGGGCTGGGGCTGTCGATCGTGGTCGACCTTGCGGCCCTGTATGGCGGCAGTCTTTCGCTGGGCCGCGCGCCGATCGGAGGGCTGCGGGCGGAACTGCTGCTGCCGGGGGTTTAGGAAACCTTGGGGTACCCGCTGCTTCGGCCGGAACATCGACATGGAGGCCGACCCAATTCATCATTCCTAAACGACTTCTTAACGTCGGCGCTTTTATTATAGCCAGTGGACGCGTTTTGCCGTCCGCGCGACACGAGCGTGCAATTCGGGCGCATGGGCCAGACATCAATCGAGCGGCTGAGGGATTATCTCGCGCAGCTTCCGCCACAATCGCAGGCGCTGCTGATGCGGGAGTTCGAGCGCGCCATAGAACGGGGCGAGGACACCACGGTCGCCACCTTCGTGCTCGAACAGTTGCGCAAGATCGTGCGCGGAACCGACGCGGAGGCGCGGCCGCGCACCGATAATCCGGCACGGCTCTTGTTCGCTCCACTGGAGCCGTTTCTTGTCGAAGGCAATGCTCCGTTGCGGCCGGGCCAGATCCGCCGCGCGTCGCTGACGCCGGTATGGCAGTGGTTGATTCGCGACGGTGCGCCAGATCAGGCGCGGGCATTCGAGGAGGTGTTGTCCCGAGGGCCCGAGAGCGGAACCAACTCCGAGATAGAAGCTGCGGTACGAAAAATTCAGATCGCCGCGGCGGATACGATCCTTAAGATTGCGGTGCGCGGTACCGACCAGCGGCGCGCGCTTGCCCGGGTGGGTCCACCGGACGTCATCGAGGATCTGCTGCCGATCGCTTCGATTTTACAGGCCCGCGAAGCGATCGACACCCTCAACAGCCGGCTTCCAAGCTTCCTGCGAATTTTCGGCGATTCGCAGATCGCCTCGGTGGGAGCCGCGCTCAACGTTCCCTCGCTGCAAACGCCGCAAATGCTGCCGTTCGCGCTGTCGCTGGTGATGCAACGGCTGACCGCGCCATGGCAAATCATTCGACTGGCGATCAAGATGGCCGCGTCGGACGATGAAATCCGCGTTGCCGCGACGCCCTATGGTATAGCCGTCTCGATAGCCCTGCACGATTTGTCCTGCCTTGCCGCAACCTTGCGGGCGGATATCAGGCGCGGACATTTCGACAACGTGACCGAGCATCTGAAGACCCTCCACGACGGCGTCCGCGGTTTGCGGACCGAACTCGATCTCCGCAATGATTCGGCCTGGGGCAGGCAGCTGGCATCGATCCGGGCCGATATTTCCAACGCCCTGCAATCGGAAATCGACAGCGTGCCCGGCCGTGTCCGGCGCCTGCTGCGTCAGCGCGCCGACAAGGATATTCCCGCCGGCGCCCAGGTCGACACCAGCGAGGTTGACGAAACTGCGGCGCTGATCGATTTCGTCGCGGTATGCCGCACATATGCCAGCGAACTGGCTATCAACGAGGTCACGCTGCGGACCTATTCGGACCTGCACCATTATGTCGAGCAATCCACGGAGGCGCTGGTGCAATCCCTGCGCGCCAGCGAGGGCAAGAACCGGGCCTATCGCCAGATGCAGGTCGCAGCGGCAATCCGCTTCTGCCAGGTATTGTTCGGCCAGGATTACGCGTCGTTGATGAGCAGGGCGGCCGAAAACGCCGTTACCGGCGAACGCAAACCGTCGCGCGCCGGATAGTAATAGGATAGTGAAAGCTCGGGTTACAATTTGCGGTTGACGCGATCCGGCCGGGAACGTACCGTTTAGGAATGAACCCAGTGATCAATTTTATTGAACTTGAGAACCGCGTGATCTCCGCAACCTATCGAAACCTCATGATCAGGGCAAAGGTTCTGCTCGTCGACAGGACCAGCGGGGAACCGTTACCGGAGCCGGTGACCACGATTACCTCTCCCACGCCCAGCGGCTCGCTGCGGATCAGCCTGCCGGCCTCGGTCAAGGCCGGGGATTACTTTTTGAGAGCGCTGAACGGGCATGGCGAGCTGGCAGCCCAAAGTGTCGAATTTCACGTCGGCTGACGCCTGATTTTCTCAATGTTTTCACGATTGTCCGGCCATCCCGGGAAATTGACAATTGTCAATTGCCGGGCTTGCCGCCTGTGGTGTAAAGCGGCGCCGTGGCGCTGTGCTCGTTAGCGCCTTTCGACCGGAACCCGCCCGATGATGTTGTGGTTTGTGTTCGCGCTGATGACGGCCGCGGCGATTTTCGCCGTGCTCTGGCCGTTGAGCCGTGGCAGCCGCCCCCCAAACGATGGCAGCGAAGCGGCCGTCTACAAGGATCAGCTTGGCGAGATCGATCGCGACGTTTCCGCGGGGCTGATCGAGGTCTCCGAGGCGCAGGCCGCGCGCGTCGAAATCAGCCGCCGGTTGCTGGCCGCGGCGGACAATCAGCGCGATCGGCTTTCCGGATCGAATATCAGGTTGCGCCGTGTGGCGGCAGTCATCGCGCTGGTCGGACTTCCAGTCTTCGCCGTTGCGTTTTATTTTCCGCTCGGTTCACCGGGTCTTGGCGATTTTCCGTTGGCCCAGCGCGCCAGCGCGCCCGCCGCGACGCAGCCGCTGGACAGTCTGGTGGCGCAGGTCGAGGAGCACCTGGAGAAAAATCCGACCGATGGCCGGGGCTGGAATGTACTGGCGCCGGTGCTGGCAAGGCTCGGCCGTTACGACGAGGCGGTCCGGGCTTTTCACAATTCGATTACCTATAATGGCGACAGCGCGGAGCGCCGGGCCGATCTTGGCGAAGCGCTGGTTGCCGCGGCGGGCGGTGTCGTCACCGCCGAAGCAAAGACCGAGTTCGAGCGCGCCACCGCGTTGAATGCCGAAGAGGTCAAGGCGAATTACTTCCTCGGCCTTGCCGCCGAGCAGGATGGCCGCTCCGCCGAGGCCGCATCGATCTGGCAAGCGATGCTCGCCAGGGCGCCGGCGAATGCACCTTGGCGAGCGCTGGTTCGGGCTGCATTGGTGCGAGTTGGCGGTTCCCCGGCTCCGGCGCCGTCGGACGAGGCGATAGCGGCTGCAAAGGACATGAACGAGACCGACCGCAGCGCGATGATCCGTGGCATGGTCGATCGTCTGGCCACGCGTTTGAAGCAGAACGGCGACGACGTGGAGGGATGGCTGCGGCTGGTAAAGGCCTATATGGTGTTGGGCGACACCGACAAGGCCAAGGGCGCCCTGACGGACGCCCGTCAAGCCGTAGCCAAGGACCCGGAACGGCTGCGACAACTGAATGTGGGCCTGAAAAATCTCGGGCTTGATGGATGAGGCGATGCCGAAAAGCGTGAAGCTGCATTTCGGGTAACATCCTGCGCAAAAATAGAGGCCATGCATGACGCGCAAGCAACGGCGTTTGACGATCATCGGCGGCTCGCTCGCGGTACTCGCGGTTGCGGCGGCGCTGGTGTTGAACGCGATGCGGGACTCGATCGTATTCTTCTCGACGCCGGCGATGGTGGCCGAGAAGCATATTCAGCCGGGAAAACGCTTCCGGCTCGGCGGCTTGGTGCAACCGGGGTCACTGGTGCACGGCGACAACCTGGCCGTCACTTTCGAGGTTGCCGATGGCAGTGCCAGGTTGCCCGTTTCCTACAAGGGAATTCTTCCGGATCTGTTTCGTGAAGGGCAGGGTGTGGTCGCGGAAGGCGCGCTCGACTCCGCCGGGGTGTTCAAGGCCGACACCGTGCTTGCCAAACACGATGAAAACTACATGCCGAAGGATGTCGCGGACGCGCTGAAGAAGCAGGGGCACTGGAAGGACGAATACGGCGCGAAGCCGAACGGCAGCGCAAAAGCCGGGGGGAACCCCGTGGCATCGCGGGCGGCGCAGGGCACGCCCCAGACCGAGCAGGGAGCGTTGCGGTGATAGCAGAAGCCGGACATTACGCTCTGGTATTGGCGCTCGGTCTGGCGCTGATCCAATCGACCGTGCCGATCCTTGGGGCGCGGTGGCGCGATATCGCGCTGATGAATGTCGCGCGCTCGACTGCGATTGCGCAGCTCATGTTCGTCGCCGCGTCCTTTGCCGCGCTGGTCACGTTGCACGTCACCTCGGATTTCTCTGTCGTCAACGTGTTCGAGAATTCGCACTCGATGAAACCGCTGATCTACAAGATCACCGGCGTATGGGGCAATCATGAAGGCTCGATGCTGCTGTGGGTGTCGATCCTGGCACTGTTCGGCGGCCTCGTCGCCATTTTCGGCAACAACCTGCCATTGTCGCTGCGCGCCCATGTGCTGGCGGTGCAGGCCTGGGTTGCCAGCGCATTCTATCTGTTCATCCTGATCACCTCGAACCCGTTCCTGCGAATTGCCAATCCACCGATTGAAGGCCGCGACCTCAATCCGGTCTTGCAGGACATCGGGCTGGCGGTCCATCCGCCCATGCTCTATCTCGGCTATGTCGGATTCTCGATTTCGTTCTCCTTCGCCATCGCAGCCCTGATCGAAGGCCGGATCGACGCAGCATGGGCGCGTTGGGTGCGGCCCTGGACGCTGGTGGCCTGGATATTCCTTACCCTTGGCATCGCCATGGGTTCGTACTGGGCCTATTACGAACTCGGCTGGGGTGGCTGGTGGTTCTGGGATCCGGTCGAAAATGCCTCGCTGATGCCCTGGCTGGCGGGCACCGCCCTGCTGCACTCGCTGGTGGTCATGGAAAAGCGCAATGCGCTCAAGGTCTGGACTATCCTGCTTTCGATCCTGACGTTCTCGCTGTCGTTGCTCGGCACCTTCCTGGTGCGCTCGGGCGTGCTTACGTCAGTCCATGCGTTCGCGACCGATCCGACGCGCGGCGTGTTCATTCTGCTGATCCTGTGCATCTTTATCGGCGGCAGTCTTTCGCTCTACGCCTGGCGGGCATCGGCGCTCAAGCAGGGCGGCCTGTTCGCGCCGATCTCGCGCGAAGGCGCGCTTGTGCTCAACAATCTCTTCCTGACTACCGCCTGCGCGACGGTGTTCGTCGGAACGCTGTATCCGCTGGCGCTGGAGGTGATTACGGGGGACAAGATTTCGGTGGGTGCGCCGTTCTTCAATCTCACCTTCGGACCGTTGTTCCTTCCGTTGATGATCGCGGTACCCTTCGGGCCATTGCTGGCATGGAAGCGTGGCGATCTCCTCGGGGCGGCGCAGCGCCTGATGGGCGCCGGCGTCGCGGCGCTGATCGCGGTCGCGGTACTATGGGCATGGACGCGCGGCGGCAGCGCTTTCGCGCCGCTTGCGATCGGGCTTGCGGTGTTTGTGATCGCCGGCGCGTTGAGCGATCTAGCCGAGCGTATCGGCCTGTTCCGCATGCCGCTGGGAACCGCGTTGCGGCGGGCACGCGGACTGCCGCGCTCAGGCTGGGGTACGGTGTTCGCCCATGCCGGCGTTGGCGTCGCCCTGATCGGGATCGTCTGCGAAACCACGTGGAACAGCGAATACATCGGATCGATGAAATCCGGCGATGTCGCCGGTATCGCCGGCTACGAATTGAAGCTCGATGGCGTGACACAGCGCCAGGGGCCAAATTTTCGTGAAATGATAGCGCAGTTCAGCGTCAGACTCGATGGCCGGCTGCTTGACACGATGACGCCGTCGAAACGCACCTTTACCACGCGAGGAGCGACGACAACCGAGGCCGCGTTGCTGACGCGCGGTGCAAGCCAGCTTTACATCTCGCTTGGCGATACCGCCGGCAACGGCACGATAGCGGTGCGAATCTATCACAAGCCGCTGGTGCTGCTGATCTGGTTCGGTCCGGTGCTGATGGCGTTCGGCGGCATGCTGTCACTTTCAGATCGGCGGCTGCGGGTCGGTGCGCCGAAACCAGCAAAATCTCTGCGCGGATTGCAGGCGGCGGAGTGATGCCTTGAAACGATTACTTTCCTGCTTACTTGCGGTCGCTATCGCTGTGCTGGCTGGAAGCTCAGCCTATGCCGTGCAGCCCGACGAGGTCATGTCTGATCCCGCAAAGGAATCGCGGGCGCGGAATTTGTCGCGCGAATTGCGTTGCATGGTCTGTCAAAACCAGTCGATCGACGATTCCGAAGCACCTCTGGCGCGCGATTTGCGGCTCCTGGTGCGCGAGCGGATAGCAGCCGGGGACAGCGACGGGCAGGTCATTGATTTTCTGGTCGCGCGCTATGGCGAGTTCGTGCTGCTGAAGCCGCGATTGAACTCCCATACCTGGTTGCTCTGGCTGTTGCCGCCGCTGGCGCTGGCCGGAGGCGGGGCCGCGCTGTGGACCTATGGCCGGAGGCGAGCGAAATCCGGCACGCAAGACGACGCTTCGCTATTCAAGCTGACGGCCGACGAAGAAGCGCGGCTGAAACGGCTGGTTGCAGCAGGGCCGGCGCCGGACAAGCCGGCTTAGGCTCCGTATTTATACGCATGCATATTCACTAATGAGACCGAGTTGCAATGTCGCGCCTTCCCGGTTTCGCCGGCGCCGCTCGATAGTTTATGCATTTTTGACCTTTCTCTGAAAGTTTGAACCCGCGCATTCCCGCGATTCTCCCGTCAGAGCGAACCGATGTTCTCCAACAGCAATTTGACCATCCGTTTCCTGATCGGGGCCGTCGTGGTGGCCCTGTTGCTGCTGCTGGCCATCGGTGGCGGCACAGGATTTGTCGCCGTGCTTTATTTGAACAACGAAATCACGAGCCTTTCCGCTGAATTCAGCGCGCTGAGCGGCCCGAGCCGCGACCACGCGCTGCAGATTTATCATCAGGCCCAGGCAGCATTTTCATATTTCCTGATGGCTTGCGTTGCCATTGCGCTCGTGGCCTCGATCGTCTGCCTCACAACCTATTTTGCCGTTCGAAACGGCATCATGGGGCCGCTGGCTGCCATTGTGCACGCGATGCGGCAGGTCGCCGACCGGAAATACGAAACTCCCATCCCCGGGCTCGGCGGCGTCAACGAAATCGGCCTGCTTGCAGGCGCGCTTGAAGTGTTCAAGACAACAGGTATCGAGCGGCAACGTCTCACCGACCATGAATTGCTCGAAGCGCAGCGTCAGGGCGAGCGTTCCCGATATCTTGATGAGAAAATTCGGGATTTCAACGGCCTTGTCGCCAATGTTGTCAGCAGCGTCGCTTCATCCGCGGTCCGGTTGAAGAGCAATGCAGAAACCCTTTCGCAGGCCGCCAATGAAACCAGCGCCAAGGCCAGCGCCGTTGCAAGCGCCGCGAGCCAGGCCAGCACCAGTGTGCAGACGGTCGCCAGTTCGGCAGAGGAGATGACGACGTCCATTGGCACCATCAGCCGACGGGTTACCGACGCCACGCAGCGCGCCGAAGGAGTTGCCGCACAGGCGCGGACGAGCCGCGACACCATTCACACCTTGTCGGAGGCCGCCGAAAAGATCGGGGCGGTCGTGCAAATAGTCCAGGCCATTGCTTCCCAGACAAACCTTCTGGCTCTCAACGCCACGATCGAAGCGGCGCGGGCGGGCGAGGCCGGCAAAGGATTTGCGGTGGTCGCTTCGGAGGTCAAGAATCTTGCCCACCAGACCAGCAAAGCCACCGAAGAAATCTCCATGCACGTCGCGAGCATTCAGGGCATCACCGGCGAGACGCGAGAGGCGATCGATGGCATATCGAACACCATTGCGGAAATCAGCGCGATCATGTCCGGCATCGAAGTCGATACGGCGCAGCAGCGAAATGCGACGCAGGAGATATCGAACAGTGTCCAGGACGCAGCCCGAGGCACCCTGGACGTCTCAAATCATATCGTACAGATCACATCCACCTCGTCCGAAACCGGGCGTATGGCAAGCGAGGCGCGGGATTCGGCAGTCGATCTTTCGCAACAGGCCGAAACCCTGAAACGGGAGGTCGACGGCTTCATCATTAGCGTCAAGGCGATCTGACGGGCCGGGAGTGACGGCCGGCGGAACGCGTAGCGGAACATAAGGCCAGCCCTGCGATAAACTGCCGCATTTGATCGCCCGTTCATTACAAAAGTTTAATTCGCCCGCCAGCGCGCGGTAAGGCGGAAATCCCCATCTTCGGAGCCAGAGGGTGCAGCCCCCGCACCTCGGATTCAGGCTCTGGAGCTTTTTGCATGACCGACCGCCCCACCGATCTTTCTTCCCTTCCGTCGTATCGCGTGCGCCACCGTTCGCTTTTTTCCGCGCGCAAATTCGCGTTAATGGCGTCGGTCGTCGCCGGCCTCGGTATTGCCGCTTACGGCTTCAGCCCCTCTTCCGGTCCGGTGGATATCTTCAGCAGCCCGGCGAACGCCCAGGTCAACAACGAAGTCCGCAAGGTCGAGAAGCCCGTCGGCTTTGCCGATATCGTCGAGCGCGTGAAACCGTCGGTGATTTCGGTGAAGGTCAATATCAACGAGAAGGTCGCCAAGAACGACGGCGACAACAGCGACGACTCGCCGTTCCAGCCGGGATCGCCGATGGAACGCTTCTTCCGCCGCTTCGGCGGACCCGATGGGCTGCCGCCCGGCCTGCGCGGTGGACCGCGCGGCGGCCGCGGCATGGTGACCGGCCAGGGCTCCGGCTTCTTTATTTCGGCCGACGGCTACGCCGTCACCAACAATCACGTGGTCGATGGCGCCGACAAGGTCGAAGTGACGACCGACGACGGCAAGACTTACAGCGCCAAGGTGATCGGCACCGACGCTCGCACCGATGTCGCGTTGATCAAGGTGGAAGGCGGTTCGAACTTCCCGTTCGCCAAGCTGTCCGACGGCAAGCCCCGAATCGGTGACTGGGTGCTCGCGGTCGGCAACCCCTTCGGCCTCGGTGGTACCGTGACGGCCGGCATCGTCTCGGCCAGCGGCCGCGATATCGGTAACGGTCCGTACGACGACTTCATTCAGATCGACGCGCCCGTGAACAAAGGCAATTCCGGTGGCCCGGCCTTCAATACGGAAGGTGAAGTGATGGGGGTCAATACCGCGATTTATTCGCCGTCCGGCGGCAGCGTCGGCATTGCGTTTTCGATTCCGGCATCGACGGTGAAGGCCGTGATTGCGCAGCTGAAGGACAAGGGCTCGGTCAGCCGCGGCTGGATCGGCGTCCAGATTCAGCCGGTCACGGCAGACATTGCCGACAGCCTCGGCCTCAAGAAGGCGGAAGGTGCTTTGGTTGCCGAACCCCAGGCCAATGGTCCGGCCGCCAAGGCTGGTATCGAATCCGGCGACGTGATCACGGCGGTGAATGGCGAGACGGTCAAGGACGCCCGCGAACTCGCGCGCACCATCGGCGGTCTTGCGCCCGGCAATGCCGTGAAGCTCAACGTTCTGCATAAGGGCCAGGACAAGGTCATCAACCTTACCCTTGGACAGTTGCCGAACACGATCGAGGCCAAGGCCGACACCGATAACAACGACAAGGGCGGTGCCACCCGCGGGACCGACGTGCCGAAGCTCGGTCTGACGCTTGCGCCCGCCAACAGCGTTGCCGGCGCCGGCAAGGATGGCGTCGTTGTGACCGAAGTCGATCCGAAGAGCGCAGCGGCCGAGCGCGGTTTCAAGGAAGGGGATGTCATTCTGGAAGTCGCCGGAAAGAATGTCGCCAACGTTGGAGACGTACGCGAAGCGATCAATGCCGCGCGCGCCGACAACAAGAACAGCGTTCTGATGCGCATCAAGAGCGGTGGGTCGTCGCGCTTTGTCGCGGTCCCCCTGGCGAAAGGGTAAGCATCAGGCGCTTCGAACAAGGAAAAGGAGGGTGTCGCCGGCATTAGTCGCCCCCGCCGACGACTCTTTCCGGGGGGCGGGGCGAAAGCCCGCTCCCTTCGGGTTACCTTCCGGTGGAAAACGCCCCCCTCCGTCGGAAGGTCAAAAGGGCGGTGAGGTCCCCCAGCTTCACCGCCCGCTTTTTTGGGCCCGATGGGACGCGCCAGGTGCGCCTTGCATGAGGCCGCCGACCGCGCCATGGTGGTAGAAAGCAGCCTCACTTGACCGCAACCGACACCCAGATGCGCCTCCTGATCATCGAAGACGACCGCGATTCCGCCGACTATCTCGTCAAGGCGTTTCGCGAAGTCGGTTATGTCGCCGATCTGGCCGGCGACGGCGAGGAGGGGTTGGCACTCGCCGAAAGCGGTGACTACGACGTGCTGGTGGTCGACCGCATGCTGCCAAAACGCGACGGCCTATCGCTGATCGGCTCCTTGCGCGAGAAAGGCAATCGCACTCCCGTTTTGATTCTCTCGGCGCTCGGACAGGTCGACGACCGCATCAAGGGCCTGCGCGCCGGCGGCGACGACTATCTGCCAAAGCCCTATTCGTTCGCCGAATTGCTGGCCCGGGTCGAAGTGCTGTCGCGCCGCCGCGGCGGCCCCGCCGAGGAAACCACCTATCGTGTTGGCGACCTCGAGCTCGATCGGCTTTCCCACCGGGTGGCGCGCGGCAAGGACGAGTTGACACTTCAGCCGCGCGAGTTCCGGCTGTTGGAATATCTGATGAAGCACGCCGGTCAGGTGGTGACGCGGACCATGCTTCTGGAGAACGTCTGGGATTATCATTTCGACCCGCAGACCAATGTCATTGACGTGCATATTTCACGGCTTCGCTCCAAGATCGACAAAGGATTCGAGAGGCCGCTGCTTCACACCATTCGCGGCGCGGGATACATGATTCGTGACGGCATTCGGTAAGCTGATCCGAACCACGGCGTTCCGGTTGACGCTGGTCTATCTGTTTTTGTTCGCGCTGTTTGCGGCGTCGCTGCTGGGTTATTTTGCCTGGAACACGCGGCGGCTGATTACCGAACAGATCACCACCACGGTAAACGCGGAAACCGCTACGATCAGTGACATCTACGGGCGGCGCGGGCTGCGCGGTCTGGTTGTCACGATCGAGAACCGGGCGTTGCGGCCCGGCGCCAACCTCTACCTTGTCACTACCCCTGCAGGGCAAGCCGTCGCGGGCAATGTCGGCTCGCTTGCGCCAGGCGTGATGGCGACCACAGGTTGGACCGAAACTGCCTATCGTCGGCTCGACGAGCAGGATACCGCAGATCATCACGCGCTGGTGCTCGTCACCGAACTCTCCAGCGGCTTCCGGTTGCTGATCGGGCGCGATCTGGAGGAACGCAGGCGGCTGTTCGGCATTGTCGCCAAAGCCGCGCAATGGTCGGTGTTGATCGTGGTGGTGCTCGGCCTTGGCGGCGGCATCTTTGTCGCGCGGCGCGTGCTGCATCGGATCGATGCCATGACCGGCACCACCCAGCGCATCATGGCGGGCGATCTGAGCGGACGGCTGCCGGTTGGGCGCAGCGGCGACGAGCTTGACCGTCTGGCGGAGAACCTCAACGCCATGCTGGAACGCATCGAAGGCCTGATGATGGGTCTGAAGGAAGTCTCCGACAATATCGCCCACGACCTCAAGACGCCGCTGACGCGATTGCGCAATCGCGCCGAGGAGGCGTTGGCGAAATCCGGGACCGAGGCCGAATACCGCACCGCGCTGGAACGTACCATCGAGGAATCCGACGGCCTGATCCGGACCTTCAACGCGCTGCTGATGATTGCGCGCGCCGAGTCGGGGCAGGCCCGCGGCAATATGGACGATTTTGACGCCGCCGACGTTGCCAACGGCATTCACGAACTTTACGAGCCGCTTGCGGAAGATGGCGGCATGACCCTGCGCGTCAAGACCGAGTCCGCGCCGCTTCACGGCAACCGCGAATTGATCAGCCAGGCGTTGGCCAATCTGGTCGAGAACGCGATCAAATACGGCAGACCGGTTTCCTCCGCGCCGGCGCTGAGCGCGGGCGCGGTCGCCGGTACCGACCATGAGGAGATCCTGATCGAGGCCCGGCGCGCCGGGGACCAAGTGCTGCTCAGCGTCACCGATCATGGACCGGGAATTCCGATGGCCGACCGCAAGCATGCAGTGGAGCGATTTGTCCGGCTGGAGGCGAGCCGAACCCAGCCCGGTTCCGGTCTCGGATTAAGCCTGGCATCGGCGGTAGCAACGCTGCATGGCGGCGACCTCAGGCTTGACGATGCGCATCCGGGCCTGATCGCGACCCTGGCGATTCCGGCACTGTCAGGCGCCATTGATGGGCTTGCGGCGCAAACGCTTGATGTGCCACAGAAGGTGGCATGAACTTATCCGCGAAGGGCGACGCGGACCAACTTCGACCAGTGGTCCGGCTTTGATATTCCTATCCCATCGATCCGAGTGCTCACAGCATATCGGAACTGAGGGGACACCCGCGAAATGCTATTCTGGCGCGATTTTTGGATTTGGCGCTCGCTATGACCGTTCGCGGAAACACTGAAGCGAATGTAAAATCCGGCCCACTGGCTGCGCGGTTCGTGGACGGCCCGCATATATCCGCTCCGGATAAAGCCGAGCATCGGCTGAGGGACTGGCTGACCGATCTTGCGCCGGCACAGGCGGCAGCGATCGATGGTCTCCTTGTGCGATTTCCCCGAGCCAAGATCATTCTTTTGGGTATCGCCGAGGCCTCTCCGTATCTTTTCGATCTTGTTCGCGCCGACGGTGCGCGCACGATCAGGCTGCTGGAGTGCGAGCCTGAGCGGTATCTGGTGCAACTGATGGAAAAGACCAGCCGCGAGGTTGTTGCGGCGCCGAGCGAAGCCGAGGTGATGCAAAGGCTCCGCCGCACGAAATCGGAAGCGGCCCTGCTGATTGCGCTGTGCGACATCGGCGGCGTCTGGCCGGTAATGCAGGTGACGGCGGCGCTGACCGACCTTGCCGTCACCTCGGTACAATTGGCGCTGCGCTTTTTGTTGCAGCAGGAAGCCGTGCGCGGGAAAATTTCGCCGCCGAACCCGGATCGCGCTGAGGATGGCAGCGGCCTGATCGTGCTCGCGATGGGCAAAATGGGCGCTGGCGAGCTGAATTTTTCCAGTGACATCGATCTGATCGTGTTTTTCGACGCTGGCGCGTCTTCGCTGGCGCCCGACATCGAGCCGCAGCCGTTCTTCGTGCGTGTGACGCAAGGGCTGTCGCGGATGTTGCAGCAACGTAGCGCCGACGGCTATGTGTTCCGTGTCGATCTTCGGCTGCGGCCGGATCCCGCTTCGACGCAGGTAGCGATCTCGACCGCCTCGGCGCTGCATTATTACGAGCGCGAAGGGCGGACGTGGGAACGCGCCGCCATGATCAAGGCGCGCCCCTGCGCCGGCGACCTCAGGGCCGGCGAGGCGCTGATCGCGGAGCTCGCCCCCTTTGTCTGGCGCAAGCATCTGGATTTTGCCGCACTTGCCGATGTGCACGATATGAAGCGGCAGATGCAGACCTTTCGCGGACAAAGCGAAATCGCGGTCGAGGGCCACAACGTCAAGATCGGGCGCGGCGGCATCCGCGAAATCGAATTTTTCGCGCAGACCCAGCAGCTGATCGCCGGCGGCCGGCATCCCGAATTGCGGGTGCGGCCGACGCTGGAGGCATTGAATGTGCTGGCCTCAAGCAACTGGATTACCTTCGCCGCGCGCGATGAGCTGACCGCGGCCTACGAATTTCTGCGCCGGGTCGAGCACCGGCTGCAGATGATAGCCGACGAGCAAACCCACGCATTGCCTGAAGGCGGCGAAGCCGTGGAACGATTTGCCTGCTTTTTCGGTTACGAAAGCCGTGCTGCCTTCGCCGGAGATCTGCTCGGCCATCTCGAGGTCGTGCAGGGGAATTATGCCAAGCTGTTCGAAGGTGACCCGGCCGGAACCGCGAAATTGCCGGCGGTGGATTATACGGCGGGTCCGGATGATCCGCGTCTGATCGAACAGCTGGCCTCGCTCGGCTTCAAGAAGCCGGTCATGGTGGCGCAGACGGTTCAACAATGGCTGGACGGCGGCTATCGCGTGCTCAGGATGGAATCCACGCGCAACGCGTTCGTCGAGTTCCTTCCTGCGCTGATCGTGGGTCTCGCAAACGCCGAAGAGCCCGATAGCGCGGTGACGGTCTTCGATCGCTTCCTGCAGGCACTGCAGCAGGGTGGGCGGCTGTTCTTGCTGCTCAGCCAGAACCGCGACCTCGTCGCATTGGTGGCGCTGATCCTTGGCGCCGCGCCGCGCCTCGGCGACATGCTGGCGCGGCAGCCGCAGATCATGGATGGGCTGATTGATCCGCGCTTCTTCGGCGCGATGCCGGACCGGCGCGAATTGTCCGCGCGGCTGGCGGCGACCCTGGAGGATGCCCATTCCTACGAAGAGTTTCTCGATCGATTGCGATTATTCGGCCGGGAAAGCCTGTTCCTGATCGGCACGCGTATCCTGTCCGGCACGGTCTCGGCCCAGCAAGCTAGTGTCGCCTTCGCCGACGTCGCCGAGGGCATTGTCCATACGGTTCATGGTTTGGTGACCGAGCAATTCGCAGCCCAGTACGGCCGGATCAAGGGGCAGCAGACCGCGATCCTGGCGATGGGCAGGCTCGGTAGCCGTGAAATGACCGCCGCATCCGACCTCGATCTGATCCTGCTCTATGAATTCGATCCTGATTTTCCGGATTCCGACGGCGCCAAGACGCTGCATGGCGCGCATTATTTTGCGCGTTTCACCCAGCGGCTGATCAGTGCATTTACGACGCGGACGAATTACGGTGTGCTCTACGCGGTGGATATGCGGCTGCGGCCCTCTGGCCGGGCAGGACCGGTGGCTTCGCATCTCGAATCCTTCGCCGAATACCAGGACCGGGAAGCCTGGACCTGGGAGCATATGGCGCTGACCCGTGCCCGGGTGATTTCATCGTCGCCGGACTTTCGCGGCAAAATCGAACAAATCATCCGCAAGGTGCTGACGCGGCCGCGCGACGCCGCCGTCGTTGCCAGCGACGTGGCGGACATGCGTCGCGCCATTGCTCTGGAAAAGGGTGAGGACGACATCTGGGATCTGAAATATGCCGCCGGCGGCATGGTCGATATCGATTTCATCGCTCAATATCTGCAGCTCGTGCACGCCGCCGACAAGCCTGATATCCTTGACGTCGGCACCCTGCATGTGCTCGACAACGCCGCGCGGCTCGGTGTGCTGCCGCAATCGTCGGCGGAAATCCTGCGTTCGGCGGCGCGTCTCTATCATGACCTGACCCAGATTCTGCGGCTCTGCGTCAGCGAACGGTTCAATCCGGAAGCCTCGGGGGAAGACCTCTTGCGGATCATGGCGCGGGCCGGCGACGCGCCGGACTTTTCTTCGCTTCAAGCGCGGGTCAAGGAGACCCAAACCGAGGTGCGCCGGGTGTTTCGAATGGTGGTCGGTAACGGCAGCTAGCCAGGCCTCCTTCGGTCCAGGGCCATGGGCGGGAGAAACACTATTTGGCGCCAACCAACCTGAGCAATTCGCTTCGCAAGGAATCGAGTACGCTGGCGTGGGGAAGACAGAATGTCGCTGACGGTTCATCGGCACATTTCAAATGTGGGCGGCACACTACCGGCTAGATGATTCGTCACCCTCGACATGCCGGCTTGGCAGCTGGAGATATGCATCAGCGGTCTCGCGACGCGGATAGCGCCCGAGCTATGTCCTTCAACATCGCCCCCTCACATTAGAGGGCGCAGGGAATGCCGGACGCCCGATGCGCCCGATAGCCGCATGTGCAATGATAGTGGTGGAACGCACACGCGTTAGTCAGGTCACACCGGAAAACGCCCGGCATTCCCTACGCGATGGTTTACGGCTTATTTCGTGATCTTCCCGGTGATCGGCTTGTCGACACCGTCACTGGCGAAGTGACCTCCGCCAATTTGACGCCAGCGCCGAGGCGTCAGGACCACACGACTTCGCCGTCCGCATCAGGCGCCATTCGTCAAAGGTGCCGCCCGCGTCCACCGCATCCCGCCTCACGACC
>JBAVEE010000460.1:0-4901 GCA_049587575.1 Bradyrhizobium sp. | reverse complement strand
GTCGAAAGCGGAAATCTGCGAGGACCAATCCGAACATTCGTGCGCGCATCTGGAAGGCTCGCTGGCGCAGATGCGACCCGCCGCTTCAACTAGACCCGCTTCTCCTGCATCGCGGCGGTCGCCTTGGCGCGGACCGGCGCCACTGGACGCCGCGCCTCGCCGGCCTCCAAAGTGAAACGCTGATCGAGCGAGTACCAGGGCGCTCCAAAGCCCAGATCCGGCGACGGTTCGTCGTGGCGTATGTAGTTGCCGATCAGGGCGCGCGTGACACCAAATTGCACATCCGAATTGATGTGCTCGTCGTCGGGCGCGTAGACTTGCGAGATCAGCGTCTTGAAGCCGGGCTTGTAGACCATGAAATGCAGATGCGCCGGCCGGAAGTTGTGGCGGCGCGTGGCCCGCACCAGTTCTCCCACGGGTCCGTCGACCGGAATAGGATAGCCCGCGGGCTTCACACTCCGAAAATCAAAGCGCCCGGCTTCGTCGGAAATAAAACGTCCGCGCAAATTCATCTCGGCCTGCCCGGGATCCTGATTCTCATAGAGTCCCTCCGGCGAGGAATGCCAGACATCGACGTCCGCGCCCGCGACCGGGTTCCCGCTTGCGTCTTCAAGAGCCACACGAACGGCGAGTCCCGGACCCGGCGTCGGTGAGCGCACCAGTGTGTCGCCGCTCGCGCTTGCCGGCTGATCGTCCCGCCAGAACGGCCCCAGCAGATTGGCCTGGGTCTCGGTCTGGCCGTTGTTGCCGTTATTGAGCAGACAGACCAGCGACGACACGCCCAATGAACCCGCCATCAACACCACTTCGTTATGCGAAGGAGTTGTCTTCTGTCCCATCGCCACGATGACCCTGACCGCTTCCTGAAACTCGCGTTCGGTCAGGCGCACCTCGCGCACGAACCCGTGCAAGTGGCGCACCAGCGCCAGCAAGATCTCGCGCAGGCGCGGCTCCTCCACGCGCAAGACGGCTTCCACGACCGCGTCCGTCACCATGGCCTGATTTTCGATGATCATTTCCAGCCCCCCGCCGCCGCGCCGTTATCGCACCCGCGCGCATGCCGCGCGACGCGCCTTATGTCGGGATCATGCAGCAGCCAGGACATCGTGCAACGAAAAAGCCGGCGGTCTTGCGACACGCCGGCTCTTCATTCGCAACGTCAGCCGCTCACGCCTTGACCAGCGGGCCTCGCGAGGCCGGGCCCTTCGACCCGCCGCCGGGACCACTCGGTTTCGGCTTGCGCGGCGCGGCGCGCTTGCGCGCGCCGGGCAATTTTTCCGGCTTCGGGGTGACCGGCCCTTCGACGAATTCGAAGCCGATCTTTTCCTGCTCAGGGTCCGCTGCCGCCTCGTCCTTGACCAGCACGACACGGACGTGACCGCCGCCCTTGAGCTTGCCGAACAGCACCTCGTCGGCCAGCGGCTTCTTGATGTGCTCCTGGATCACGCGCGCCATCGGCCGCGCACCCATCTGCTCATCATAGCCGTGCTTAACGAGCCATGCCTTGGCCGGTTCCGACAATTCGATGGTGACGTCCCGGTCGGCAAGCTGCGCCTCGAGCTGCAGCACGAACTTCTCGACCACCATGCCGATCACATCGGCATTGAGATGCGCGAACGAGACGATGGCGTCGAGCCGGTTGCGGAATTCCGGCGCGAACTGCCGATTGATCGCCTCGTGATCGTCGCCTTCCCGCTTGTTGCGGGTAAAGCCGAAGGCCTGGCGCGCGAGGTCGGCGGCGCCCGCATTGGTGGTCATGATCAGGATCACGTTGCGGAAATTGACCTGCTTGCCGTTATGGTCGGTCAGCCGGCCATGATCCATGATCTGCAGCAGCACGTTGTACAGGTCCGGATGCGCCTTCTCGATTTCGTCGAGCAGCACGACGCAATGCGGGTGCTGGTCGACGCCATCGGTGAGCAGCCCGCCCTGATCGAAGCCGACATAGCCGGGAGGCGCGCCGATCAGGCGCGACACGGTATGCCGCTCCATATATTCGGACATGTCGAAGCGAATCAGTTCCACGCCAAGCGACGCTGCCAACTGCTTTGCGACCTCGGTCTTGCCGACGCCGGTCGGACCCGAGAACAGATAGCTGCCGATCGGCTTCTCCGGCTCGCGCAGGCCGGCCCGCGCCAGCCTGATCGAGGCCGACAGGGCTTCGATCGCCTTGTCCTGGCCGAACACCACGCGCTTCAAGGTCTGTTCGAGGTGCTTCAAGACCTCGGCATCGTCCTTCGACACGCTCTTGGGCGGAATCCGCGCCATGGTCGCGATCGTGGTTTCAATCTCCTTGATGCCGATGATCTTCTTGCGCTTGCTCTCGGCGACCAGCATCTGCGCCGCGCCGGACTCATCGATCACGTCGATCGCCTTGTCCGGCAGCTTGCGATCATGGATGTAGCGCGACGACAATTGCACCGCGGCCTCGATCGCCTCATTGGTATATTTCAGCCGGTGGTAGTCCTCGAAATAGGGCTTGAGGCCCTTGAGGATCGCAATCGCATCCTCCACCGTCGGCTCGTTGATGTCGATCTTCTGGAACCGGCGCACCAGCGCGCGATCCTTCTCGAAGTGCTGGCGATATTCCTTGTAGGTGGTCGAGCCCATGCAGCGGATGGTGCCCGATGCCAGTGCCGGCTTGAGCAGATTGGACGCATCCATCGCGCCGCCGGAAGTGGCGCCCGCGCCAATCACGGTGTGGATTTCGTCGATGAACAGGATGGCGTTCGGGTGCGCCTCGAGTTCCTTGAGCACCTGCTTCAGCCGCTCCTCGAAGTCGCCGCGATAACGAGTACCGGCCAGCAGCGTGCCCATGTCCAGCGAGAACACGGTAGCCGCCGCCAACACCTCCGGCACTTCGCTGTCGACGATGCGCTTGGCCAACCCTTCCGCAATCGCTGTCTTGCCGACACCGGCTTCGCCGACGAACAGCGGATTGTTCTTCTGCCGGCGGCAGAGCACCTGGATAGCGCGGTTGATCTCGGAGTTTCGTCCGATCACCGGATCGATCTTGCCGTCGCGGGCCTTCTTGTTGAGGTTGACGCAGTAAGTGTCGAGCGCCTCGCCCTTCTTCTTGGAATCCTCGTTGCCTTTGGTTTCGGTCTCTTCATCGACGCCGCGGACGGGACGCGCTTCCGATACCCCGGGCCGCTTGGCGATTCCGTGACTGATGTAATTGACCGCGTCGTAGCGGGTCATATCCTGCTCCTGCAGGAAATAGGCGGCGTGGCTCTCGCGCTCGGCGAAGATCGCGATCAGCACGTTAGCGCCGGTGACTTCTTCGCGCCCTGACGACTGGACGTGAATCACCGCGCGCTGAATCACGCGCTGGAAGCCCGCAGTCGGCTTGGCGTCGTCGGCGCCGTCCGTCACCAGGTTTTCGAACTCGGTTTCGAGATAGTTGACGAGACTGGTGCGCAGCTTGTCGAGATCGACACTGCAGGCGCGCATGACGGCTGCCGCGTCCGAGTCATCGATCAGCGACAGCAGAAGATGTTCGAGCGTCGCATATTGATGATGACGCTCGTTTGCAATCGCCAGCGCACGATGCAGGGATTGTTCTAGGCTTTGGGAAAAAGTCGGCATTCGCGTCCTCTGTGGCCCCCCGGCCATCATGATCGTCGTTTCCTGGTCAGGCAACAACAACCTTGGTCATATATAGTTATATCCGGTCATGGCGGAAGACCGGTTCCCGCGACTGGTTGGGGTTCTCCCTGCACGCTCGCGTGATTCCCGGCGTGACCCGCGTTCGCCGACGTTCAGCCACGCTACCGATGCAAAACCCGTTCCGAACCTTGGCGGATCCCGCGCCTCGTCACTTCTTTTCCATCACGCATTGCAGGGGATGCTGATGCTTGCGTGCAAAATCCATCACCTGGGTCACCTTGGTCTCGGCGATCTCGTAGGTGAATATGCCACACTCCCCGATCCCGTGATGATGGACGTGCAGCATGATCTTGGTCGCGGCCTCGACATCCTTCTGGAAGAATTTCTCCAGCACGTGAACGACGAATTCCATCGGCGTGTAATCGTCGTTCAATATCAGGACGCGATACAGATTAGGCCGTTTTGTCTTCGGTTTGACCTTGGCGATAACGGATGTCGCGGGACCGCCGGTTCCACCAACGCGATTCTCGTCGTTGCCCATGCGGGGAGCAAATGCGTCGACCGGCGGCACGGACGGATCAGGTCTGGTAATTAATTGTAACATGGCACAGGCGTTCGAAGTCCCCACGAGAGGCTGGATAGCGACCAGGCGATAGGCTCCATGGGAGTTCTCGAACAACCCCGGACACCTCTCCAAATCGCCGCTCCAGGCCGGTCTGACCCATCAACTGGATCGATGGCAGGAATATGGGTCTACCTTGGGTTCGCTGCAAGCGCGCAGATATCGACCAAGTGCGGCTTGCGACTGACCCGATTCCCGGATTGGCGATCCCCAAAGGTTAATCAATCCCGGCGGGTTTGACAAAGCAATCGCGCCCAGCGCCTGCCGGCCTTTCAAAGGTTTCGGGGGACGTTGATCGACCGAATGCTTCTGATGTTGCCGCGCCTCGGTGTCGGGCCGTTCCAGGGCAAGAAAAAGCCCGGCGGTAATCGCCGGGCTCTTGAATTTCGAAAGAACGGTGCCGCAGCTAGTGGGTGGCAGCCGGCGTGAACTTCGCGACAATGCCTTCCAGCGGCTTGAAGGTCTGCTTGGCCAGATCGCTATAAAGCCCGGCGATCTTCTGGGACTCCGCCACGAAGGTCTCATAGGCGGATTTCGCGAATTCGGTCTGCACTTCGATCGCCTTGTCCAGCGACTTCACGCCGGACAGCTTTTCAACGAACGATTTGGTGTCCTCAAAAGACTTCTTGGTGTAGTCGCCATAGGCACTTGCGATGGCTTGAAAGCCGTT
>JBAVEE010000459.1:0-4116 GCA_049587575.1 Bradyrhizobium sp. | reverse complement strand
CAGGAATTCCTGTCGATCCCGGGCGAGGTGATCCGCGCCACCATCCGCAACAACCAGAAGTGCTTTGTGGTGAGGCAGTCTTCTTCTCCCTCCCCCCACAATAGTGGCGGGGGGAGGGGGGAAACCCTCGCCAACAAGTTCATCCTCACCGCCAACATCGAGGCGTCGGACGGCGGCAAGGCGATCACGGCCGGCAACGAGCGCGTCATCCGCGCGCGGCTCTCGGATGCGAAGTTCTTCTACGAGACTGACCTGAAGACGAAGCTGGAAGACCGGCTGCCGAAATTCGATTCCATCGTGTTTCACGAAAAGCTGGGCACGCAGGGCGAGCGCATTGCGCGCATCGAACGCCTGGCCGCCGAGATCGCGCCGCTGGTCGGCGCCGATGTCGAAAAGACCAAGCGCGCGTCACGTCTGGCGAAGGCGGATTTGCTGACGGAGGTGGTCGGCGAATTCCCGGAGCTGCAGGGCTTGATGGGCAAGTATTACGCGCTGGCGCAGGGCGAGGACGCTTCCGTCGCTGCGGCGAGCGAGGAGCACTACAAGCCGCAGGGCCCGAATGATCGCGTGCCGACCGATCCGGTGAGCATTGCCGTGGCGCTGGCGGACAAGATCGATACGCTGGTTGGGTTTTGGGGCAGCGATGAAAAGCCGACGGGCAGTAAAGATCCATTTGCTCTCAGGAGAGCGGCGCTCGGCGTTATCCGGATTGTATCGTCGAATGAGGTTAGAATTCCGCTTCTGAGATTCATCGATATCGCCTGGTTCGGTCATGCCATGGGTGAAGCGGGCGTCATTGGTGGATCAAATCGTTTTTCTGCCGACCTTCTCTCCTTCTTCGCCGACCGCCTGAAGGTCCAGCTCCGCGAGCAGGGCGCACGGCACGATCTTGTCGACGCTGTGTTCGCACTGGAAGGCCAGGACGACCTCCTGATGGTGGTGCGCCGCGTCGAGGCGCTTGGCAAATTTCTCGACACCGACGACGGCAAGAACCTGCTCGCCGGCACCAAGCGCGCGAGCAATATTCTCGGCATCGAGGAGAAGAAGGATAAGCGGGCCTTCGACGGCGCACCGGATGCCGCGCTCTATAGCCTCGATGAGGAAAAGGCGCTCGCCAAGGCGATCGAGCAGGTGAAGGTGGAAGCCAGCGCCGCCGTCGCCAAGGAAGATTTCGCGAGCGCGATGGGCGCGATGGCCAAGCTGCGCCCGGCGGTGGATGCGTTCTTCGACAAGGTAAAGGTCAACGACGACGATCCAAACGTGCGCGAGAACCGCCTGAAGCTCTTGAACGAAATCCGCGCCGCCACCCGCGCGGTGGCCGATTTCTCCAGGATCGAGGGCTGATCCCTTGGATCGCCTGACGCTCGCCGCTTACGATCACGACGCGGCGGCGTTCGCGAAAGACTGGCACGAGCAGCCGGCTCCTGCCGATCTGCACGCCATCGTCAAGCGCTTCTTTATCCCGGGCGGGGCGACCGCCGATATCGGCTGCGGCAGCGGGCGCGAGGTGGCGTGGCTGAACGCCAATGGCTTTCCGGCTGTCGGCTTCGATGCTTCCGGCGGCCTGCTCAACGAGGCACGCGCGCAATATCCGCATCTCGAATTCGCGCATGCGGAATTGCCCGATCTGCGCGGTATCGCCGCCGACACCTACGACAATGTGCTGTGCGAAACCGTGATCATGCATCTCGACCGCGCGCTGATTGCGCCCTCGGTCGCGCGCATGCTCGATATCGTCAGGCCGGGCGGCATTTTCTATCTGAGCTGGCGCGTCACCGAAGGCGCCGATCAGCGTGACCAACACCGCCGCCTCTATGCCGCGTTCGATCCGTCGTTGGTATTGGCTGAGATGTCGACGGCAACGCTGCTGCTCGACGAGGAGGGCGTCAGCGCGTCCTCGGGCAAGAAGATTCATAGGGTCGTGGTGAGGAAATAGAGCTGAGTCGAAAACCGCCATTGCGAGGAGCGGAGCGACGACGCAATCCAACCTGCACAATCCAATCTGCGATTGCGGCCCGATGGACTGCTTCGCGGAGCCAGTCATCGGGCGCGCATTCGCGCGACCCGTTGGCTCGCAATGACGACCCCGGGACCGTGCCGTATCCGGAGCAAAAAACAGAAGCCCCGCCCGGCGGGGGGGACCGGGCGGGGCCTGGCGTCCGGTGACCGCTGCGGCATCCGGACGGAGCGTTCAGGCGTGTTACTCAACCACCTGAACGATGCGGCGCGTGCGCGGTTCGACCAGCACGGTCTGCCCGTTCACTACGGTGTAGCGATAGGGCGTGACGCCGAACGTCTGCGGTACGTCGTAATAGGTCACCCCGGTTTCCGGCAGCACGCCGCCGACAATGACACGATCCGGAATGGTGTAATTCGGCACCCGTTCGCGCACGATGTATTCGCGGAATGCAGGGCGCTGATCGACCGCAATGCCGTCGATATCCTCGTCGATCACGACGCTGCCGCCGCGCGCGATGCCGACGGTGTCATTCTGTGCCTGCGCCGCGACCGGTGCGCTCATGGCGGCCGCGATTGCGGTGATGGCCAATATTCGGTTCCGCATGGTCTGCTCCTTCGCGATGGTGCGTGCCGGTTCGAGCCGGCAAGCAAACCCATCCAATTCACCGCGCGCGGCATCGTTCCCCGAAAAACATCGCCCCATACGCGGCAATTTTCGGGATTTTTGCCGCGCATCGGAACCCGTTGAAGCCGCGCGCGTCTCCTATCGTGGAACCCGACGAGCGGATAAAATGACGGCGACGATTCGATCCCCCCACGCGCTGGCTATTCCGGAGAGACTTCAATGACGATTACGACTGCCCACATTCCTGCCATCGTGGCGCTCATCGCCGGCATTTTGATCTTGGTCATGCCGCGCCTCCTCAATCTCGTGGTAGCGATCTATCTGATTTTCATCGGCCTGATCGGTCTCGGCTTGCTCAGATGGCTCCACATGTAGCGTTCAAAGGGGGGACTTGCGGCTTGCGCGGACCCCCTCAAAGTGGTGTAAGGCGCGCAACTTCCTCCCCCCTCTTGCGGATTAATTGCAGTCATGGCCAAAGCCGTCGCTAAACCCAAGAAAACCGCTGCGAAATCAAAGTCATCCATGCCGGTTCGGGCCAAGGCCGCGCCGTCGGCCAGTGCCCGAAAAGCGCTGAAAAAGAGCCCGGCCAAGCCGGCCCCGAAGCCGGCCGGCAAAGCTGCCGCAGGCAAGGCTGTCTCAAAGAAGATTCCAGCGGACGCCGCGAAATCCGGCAAATGGGTGTACACGTTCGGCGACGGCAAAGCCGAAGGCAAAGCCGGCCTTCGCGATTTGCTGGGCGGCAAGGGCGCCAATCTCGCCGAAATGGCCAATCTCGGTCTGCCGGTGCCTCCGGGCTTTACCATCCCGACCTCGGTCTGCAGCTATTTCTACGCGCACGGCAAAACCTATCCCGCAGCCTTGAAGGCGCAGGTCGAAAAGGCGCTGGACCATGTCGGCAAATTGACCGGCAAGTCTTTCGGCGACCCCAAAAACCCGCTGCTGGTTTCGGTGCGCTCCGGCGGCCGCGCCTCGATGCCGGGCATGATGGACACCGTGCTCAATCTCGGTCTCAACGACAGGACGGTCGAGGCGCTGGCCGAACTGTCCGGCGATCGCCGCTTCGCCTACGACAGCTACCGCCGCTTCATCACGATGTACTCCGACGTGGTGCTCGGCTTTGAGCATTCCCACTTCGAGGACATCCTCGATACCTTCAAGGACAGCCAGGGCTACTCGCTCGACACCGATCTCACCGGCGACGACTGGGTCGATCTGGTCGGCCGCTACAAGGACGCGGTGGCGCGGGAAACCGGCGCGGATTTCCCGCAGGATCCCCATGACCAATTGTGGGGCGCGATTGGCGCGGTGTTTTCGTCCTGGATGAACGCACGCGCGGTAACCTACCGCCGGCTGCACGACATTCCGGAATCATGGGGCACCGCGGTCAACGTGCAGGCCATGGTGTTCGGCAATATGGGCGAGACCTCGGCGACCGGGGTCGCGTTCACGCGCAATCCCTCGACCGGCGAGAGCCGGCTGTACGGCGAATTCCTGATCAACGCGCAGGGCGAGGACGTGGTGGCGGGCATTCG
>JBAVEE010000458.1:0-6855 GCA_049587575.1 Bradyrhizobium sp. | reverse complement strand
CCCCGAAACGGCGCGGGACCATTTGGGTCGGGGCAATTGAGGCTGAAGGTATGGGGCGTTATATCGACGAGATCCTGCAGCCGGGCGAGAAGGTGCTGTATTCGACCAACGTGCACTGGATATTCTATTGGCGGGCGATCGCGGCCTGGATCGTGGCCGCGAGCCTGCTGATTTTGTCGTGGGCCACCATCATCGAAAGCATCGTTCTGCTCTGCCTGTCGGCCTCCGCCGTGGTGGCGGTCGCGGCGCTATACTGGTCTGCCAAGGCCTGGTTCTATCGCTGGACCACCGAGACAGACGTCACCAACCTGCGCGTCGTCCACAAGACCGGGTTCATCAAGCGCCGCACCTTTGAGATGAGCCTCGACAAGGTCGAGAGCGTGGACGTCAACCAGAGCATTCCCGGCCGTATCCTCAATTATGGTGACGTGACGGTCCAGGGTGTCGGCGAGGGCAAGGAAACCATCTCCACCATCGCTTCGCCGCTGGCGTTTCGCAATTTCATCACCGCGCGATAGGAGCGGCGCGCACCCATGACCATGCAACAGAATTCACCTGCGGATTTTTCCCGCGTCTCCGCCTCCACCGTCGATCCCGCCGAGATCGCGAAATTCTCCAGGCTGTCGGAGCAGTGGTGGGATCCCAAGGGCAAGATGGCGCCGCTGCACAAGATCAATCCGCTGCGGCTGACCTATATCCGCGACGCCGCCTGCCGCAAGTTCGAGCGCAACGTCAAAAGCCTGAATTGCCTCTCCGGCCTGCGCATCCTCGATATCGGCTGCGGAGCCGGCCTGCTGTGCGAGCCGTTTACGCGGCTCGGCGCGCAGGTGATCGGCGTCGATCCCTCCGCCAGCAACATCGCGGCGGCGAAACTGCATGCAGACAAGGGCCATTTGTCGATCGATTATCGCTGCACGACGGTCGAAGAGATGGACGTGCGCGAACGCTTCGACATCGTGCTGGCGATGGAAGTGGTCGAGCATGTCAGCGATGTCGGCGTGTTCCTCAATCGCTGCGCGGCGATGCTGAAGCCGGGCGGGTTGATGGTGATTTCGACGCTGAACCGCAACTGGAAGAGCTTTGCACTCGCCATCGTCGGCGCGGAATATGTGCTGCGCTGGCTGCCGCGCGGCACCCATCAATGGGACAAGTTCGTCACCCCCGACGAACTCGCGCATCATCTGCAT
Organism: Bradyrhizobium sp.; assembly: GCA_049587575.1. Taxonomy (GTDB): domain Bacteria; phylum Pseudomonadota; class Alphaproteobacteria; order Rhizobiales; family Xanthobacteraceae; genus Bradyrhizobium. The sequence continues at coordinate 5,668 of JBAVEE010000458.1, read as the reverse complement.
GACAACAAGCTGGCGATCACCGAGCAGACCGGGGTGGGTTACAGCCCGTTCGCCGACCGCTGGAGCCTGTCCTCCGACATGGACGTGAATTACATGGTGGTGGTGGCGGAGGAGGTGTAGCTCTTCGCTCGCCCCGCTTGCGGGACGAGGGAGCAGACCGCAATCCTGTCATGACGCCGTTCCGGTTGACCAAGGTCACCGCGACCTTCACGGTGCCGGCGCTTCTCGGCGCTCTCCTCTGATCCTGCGGTCCCCGCCCCCCATGTTCTCCACCGCCTCGCTCTGGATGCCCTTCACCATCACCGCCGCGATGGGGCAGGTGGCGCGCAATGCGATGCAGCGGCAACTGACCGGGCCGCTCGGCACCTGGGGCGCCACCAATATCCGCTTCCTGTTCGGCTTTCCGTTCTCGATTGTGTTCTTCGCCGTCGTGATGGCCTCGACCGGGGATCATTTGCCGCGGCCGACGGCTGCGTTCTGGCCCTGGCTTTTGCTTGGCGCGCTCTGCCAGATCGTCGCCACCGGACTGATGCTGCTGGCGATGAACGAGCGCTCGTTCGTGGTGACGACGGCCTACCTCAAAACCGAGGCGATCCAGACCGGGATCTTCGGCTTTGTCTTCCTCGGTGACCATCTCACCGTGCTGAAGGTAATCGCGATCCTGATCGCGACGATCGGCGTCATCGTCACTGCGCTGCGGCCCGGCGGCGCCAAAATCTTCGCCGATCTGAGGCCGACGGTGCTGGGCCTGGTCGCGGCGGCGACGTTCGCGCTGTCGGCGATCGGGTTCCGCGGCGCGATCATCACGATAGCGGACGTCTCGTTCGTGACGGCGGCGACCTATACGCTGGTGTTCGGGCTGTTCGTGCAGACGCTGGTGCTGACGATCTATTTGTTGGCGCGCGCGCCAAAAGTGCTCGCGGCCATTCTCGGATTGTGGAAGCCGTCGCTGCTCGCGGGCTTCATGGGGGCATTCGCCTCGCAGTTCTGGTTCCTGGCGTTCGCGCTGACGGCGGCGGCCAATGTGCGCACGCTGGCCCTGGTCGAGGTGCTGTTCGCGCAAGCCGTGGCGTATTATTCGTTCAAGCAGCCGATTTCCGCGCGTGAAGTTTTGGGAATTGCTCTGATCGTGGTCGGGGTGGCGTTGCTGGTTGCAGTTTGATCAGCGCTTAAAGACGATCAGCACCGCGCCGGCGGCGATCAGCACAATGCCGAGCCAGCCGTTGAGCGAGGGCCGCTCGCCGAGAAACAGCACGCCGAACAGCGCCACCAGCACGACGCTCAATTTGTCGATCGGCGCCACCAGCGTCGCCGGCCCGAGTTTCAGCGCGCGGAAATAACACAGCCATGAGGCCCCGGTGCCGAGCCCGGAGAGCACCAGAAAGATCCAGCTCTTCTGCGAGATCGGCCCGGGATTGCTGAACTGGCCGGTGGAAAACAGGATCAGCGACAAACTGATCAGCACGATGATGGTGCGGATGAAGGTGGCGAGGTCGGGATTGATATCCTCGACGCCGATCTTTGCGAAGATCGCGGTCAATGCTGCGAACACGGCGGACAGGACGGCCCAGGCTTGCCAGGAGGAGAAGGTTTCGGGGCTCATGAGGGGGCCTCAGTAGTTCGTCGTCATTGCGAGGAGCAAAGCGACGAAGCAATCCAATCTGCGGAAACGCATGGATTGCTTCGCTTCGCTGGCAATGACGCCAGCGCGTCAGTTCCTGTCGCTCGGCAGCACCGGCAGCGGCGCCACGTCGACGCCTTCATCGATCAAGGCGCGCGCTTCATCCGGCGAGGCCTCGCCGTAGATCGGGCGATGCTCGATGTCGCCGTAATGCATCTTGCGGGCTTCATTGGGAAAGCGCTCGCCGACATTGTCGGCGTTCTTGACGATATGGTCGCGCAGTTCCTTCAGCTTGGCGCGCAGTTCGCGCTCCTGCGCCATCAGCAGGGGCGTGGACGCGGGAGGCGCGGCTTCGGGGGCGGCGGCCGCAGGCGTGGTAACCGGACCCTCCCGGCCCTTCTTGCCCACGATCTGCGGTGCCATGATGGCGCGTTCGACATTGGTCGAACCGCAAGCGGGGCAGTTCACCAGCTTGCGTTTTTCCTGGGCCTCATAGGCCGAAGAGCTCTGGAACCAGCTTTCGAACGCGTGGCCGCGCTCGCAGCGCAGATTGTAGTGGATCATGCCGGTCCCCGCACCAGCTGCAGATGTTCGGGGCCAGCCTTGGGATCGGCGACGCTGAACCGCCTGCCGTGCTGCAGCGACGGCACCATCTTGCGCGCGGCCTCGACCCTCGAGGGATCGATCTTTGCCATGAACACACCGGGCTCGACGCCGCCCTCGGCGAGCACCTCGCCCCAGGGCGCGATGATCAGCGAGTGGCCATAGGTCTCGCGCTTGTTCTCATGCATGCCGCCTTGCGCGGCGGCGAACACGAAGCAGCCGTTTTCGATGGCACGCGCGCGCAGCAGCGTGTGCCAATGGGCTTCCCCGGTCTTTTTGGTGAAGGCGGAGGGCACCGTGAGGAACGAGGCGCCGCTTTCGGCGAGCGCGCGATACAGCGCCGGAAAACGCACGTCGTAGCAGATCGTCAGCCCGATGCGGCCCCACGGCAGGTCCGAGATCACGGCAGTCTCGCCCGGCTGATAATTGGCGGACTCGCGATAGCTCTCGCCGCCCGGCAGATCGATATCGAACATGTGGATCTTGTCGTAGCTTGCGATCACAGCGCCATCGGGGCCGATCAGGAACGATCGGTTGACGGCGCGCTCGGGCGAAGCGCGCAGCGCCAGCGAGCCGATATGGAGATGGATTTTCAATTCCGCGGCCAGCGCGCGATAGGCCTTTAGCGAAAGATCATCCTCCTCGGCCGCGAGATGCTCGAACAGCGCCTTGCGGTTAAGCTGCATCATGTTGCTCACTTCGGGCGTGAGCACATAGTCGGCGCCTTCTGCGCTCGCCTGCCGGATCAGTTTGGTGCCCTGTTCGAGGCTTGGCTCCGGCAATAGCCCGGTGCGCATCTGCACCATGGCGGCGGTAAAAGTCAGGTCAGCGCTCATGAATTGGCCTTTTCGCCCATCAGCAAGGCGTCGAGCTTGCCGGCGCGGTCCAGCGCATAAAGCTCGTCGCAGCCGCCGACATGGGTTTGGCCGATGAAAATCTGCGGGAAGGTCGAGCCGGCGCCGGCGCGGTCCCACATTTTCTGACGAAGCGTCGGGTCTTTGGCGACGTCGAATTCGGTGAACGCGGCATTCTTGCGCGTCAGCAGCGATTTGGCGGCGCTGCAATAGCCGCAGCCCGGACGGGTGTAGATTTCAATGGCAGCGGTCATGACGCGCTCTGTTGTGGTGAGATAACCGATCAGGTGAGATAGCCGATTATATGGGAGATTTGTGGGCATCCACAACCCGCGCGAACACCAGCACGTCGACGGACGCCGCCTTGGCGCGCAAAAGCGCCCGCGCGCAGGCGTCCACCGTTGCCCCTGACGTCAGGACATCGTCGATCAGGACGACACGGCGGCCGGCAATCAGGACCTGCCTGTGGGTCGCGACCTTGAACGCGCCCTGCACGTTGCTCGCCCGCTGGGGTCGGGACAGGCCGATCTGCTGCTCGGTCGGCCGGATCCGCCGGAGCGCCTCGGGCGCCACCTTGACGCCGGTTTGCCGCTCGATCACCCGCGCCAGCGCGCCGGATTGATTGTAGCGGCGGCGCCACGCCCGCCGCCAGTGCAGCGGCACCGGAACCAGTATATCGGCCTCGCCGAGCAGTTCGCGCCCTGCCCGCGCCATCCAGCGGCCCATCGCAGGCGCCAGATCGGTGCGGTCCTGGTACTTCAATGCGTGCACCAGCGTGCGCGCGACATCGTCATAGCGCACCGCGGCGCGCGCCCGCGCATAGGCCGGCGGGTTGGCTATCGCCTCCATCGAGAGCATGTCAGGTCCGGGATCGTAGACAAAGGGAATACCGAGCCGCGGGCAAAACGGCGGCGCGATGAACGACAGTTTGGCCCAGCAAGCCGCGCAGACGCCGTCGCCATCGACCGGTTCGCGGCAGGCCACGCACAGAGTCGGCAGCGCGACGTCGAGCGCAAGCCTTGCCGCATGCGACCACGCGCCGCGGCACGCCTTCCACGTGCTGCGCAAATGGCCGGCGATGGAGCGGGATGGTGATGCCTCGGCGTCCATGGCAGCAAGGCTAGCGCCGTGGCAACCGGCGCTCAAGAGTGTCGGATTGCCAAAAGCGGCATGACCGGAGTACCAACCGGCATGGCTTCGACCCCGGCCGCCGCACCCATTCTATTCGACCGCGCCCTGCTGCGGACGCGGCAGAACCGTGCACAGCGGGCCGGGCCCGCGACCTTCCTGCTCGACCGCGTCACGGAAGACATGGAAGAGCGTCTCCACGCGGTGTTGCGGGAATTTGCGGACGTCGCCGAGATCTGGACGCCGGGCGAATTGCTGCCAACCCCGGCGCGCGATCGTTTCAGGTCTGTCACCCATGTCGGCCTGCAGGATTCGGAAACCGAAACGCTTGCCCTCCAGCCGGAATCGCTCGACCTCATCGTCTCCGCGCTCGCCCTTCAATTCGTCAACGATCTGCCCGGGGTGCTCGCGCAGATCCGCCGCGCGCTGCGGCCCGACGGCCTGTTGCTGGCGGCGATGATCGGCGGCGACACGTTGACGGAGTTGCGGCAAGCCTTCGCCGCCGCGGAAGCCGAACTCGAAGGCGGGGTATCGCCGCGCGTCGCGCCATTTGCCGATTTGCGAGAAATCGGCGCGCTGCTGCAGCGCGCGGGGCTGGCGCTGCCGGTCACCGATGTCGATCGCGTCATCGTGCGCTATGACAGCGCCTTCGCGTTGATGCGGGACTTGAGGCGCATGGGCGCGACCAACATCCTGGTCGAGCGGCGGCGGACACCGACCCGCCGCGCCACGCTGCTGCGGATGGCGCAGCTTTACGGCGAGCGCTTCGCCGACGCGGACGGCCGTATCCGCGCTACTTTCGATGTGATCTGGCTGTCGGGCTGGGCGCCGCACGAAAGCCAGCAGCAGCCGCTCAAGCCCGGATCGGCGAAGGCCGGGCTCGCGGAGGCGGTGAAAGGCGCGGCAAAGCGCGATTGATCGCAGCATCCGGGGAAGACGGCGCTCACATCAATAAATCGATCAGATGCGGGATCAGCGGAATGTCCGCTGGCGGCATCTGGTAGTCGCGCAATTTGTTGGCGCGGACCCAGGCGAGTTTCTGGCCCTCGCGCGCGACGGCGACGCCTTCCCAGCGCCGGCAGATGTAGAGCGGCATCAGCAGGTGGAAATCGTCGTAGGCGTGGCTGGCGAAGGTGAGCGGCGCAAGGCAGGCTTCCTTCACGGTGATGCCGATTTCCTCGTGCAGCTCGCGGATCAGCGTCGCCTCCGGCCGCTCGCCGGGCTCGAGCTTGCCGCCGGGAAATTCCCAGAGGCCCGCGAGCGCCTTGCCTGGCGGCCGTTGCGCGATCAGCACGCGCTTGTCGGCGTCAACCAGCGCGCAGGCGACCACGAGGGTCAATTTGATGTCAGCCATGGGGAACAAATGCGGTGGGGGAAGAGGATACCGACGATTCTTCGAGCCGTCCGAAACAATTCATTAACTCTATTAGGCCCGCAATTCCCCGACCGCAATAAGCGGACC
>JBAVEE010000457.1:0-2080 GCA_049587575.1 Bradyrhizobium sp. | reverse complement strand
CGGTGCTCAACGGCTACGACATCGATAAAATCCGCGCCGATTTTCCGGCGCTGGCGATGCAGGTCTATGGCAAGCCGCTGGTCTATCTCGACAACGCCGCGTCGGCGCAGAAGCCCAATGCGGTGCTCGACCGCATGACGCAAGCTTACAAGACCGAATATGCCAACGTGCATCGCGGGCTGCATTACCTCGCCAATGCCGCGACCGAAGCCTATGAAGGCGGCCGCGCCAAAGTGGCAAAATTTCTCAACGCCGGGCGTGCCGAAGAGATTGTCTTCACCCGCAATGCGACCGAAGCGATCAATCTTGTAGCCTCGTCATGGGGCGGGCCGAACATCAAGGCCGGCGACGAGATCGTGCTCTCGATCATGGAGCACCATTCCAACATCGTGCCCTGGCATTTTCTCAGGGAGCGTCACGGCGCGGTCATCAAATGGGCGCCGGTCGATGATGAAGGCAATTTCCTGATCGACGAATTCGAAAAGCTGCTGACGCCGCGCACCAGGCTGGTGGCGATCACGCAGATGTCGAACGCGCTCGGGACGATCGTGCCGGTCAAGGACGTGGTGAAGATTGCCCATGACCGGGGTATCCCGGTGCTGGTCGACGGCAGCCAGGCCGCCGTTCATCTCGCGATCGACGTGCAGGACATCGACGCTGATTTCTATGTCTTCACCGGCCACAAGCTGTACGGGCCGACCGGGATCGGCGTGCTCTATGCCAAGCACGAGCATCTCGTGGCGATGCGGCCCTACAATGGCGGCGGCGAGATGATCCGTGAGGTCGCTAGGGACTGGGTCACCTATGGCGATCCGCCGCATAAATTCGAGGCTGGGACGCCGGCGATCGTGGAAGCGGTGGGACTGGGGGCTGCGATCGATTACGTCAACTCGATCGGCAAGGAGCGCATTGCGGCCCATGAGCACGATCTGCTGACGTACGCCGAGGGGCGCCTGCGCGAAATCAATTCGCTGCGCATGATCGGCACCGCGAAGGGCAAGGGACCGGTGATCTCGTTCGAGATGAAGGGCGCCCATCCCCACGATATCGCGACCGTGATCGACCGGCAGGGCATCGCGGTGCGCGCCGGGACCCATTGCGTGATGCCGCTTTTAGAGCGGTTCAACGTTACGGCGACGTGCCGCGCCTCATTCGGGATGTATAATACGCGTGAAGAAATCGACCATCTGGCACAGGCGCTGATCAAGGCGCGGGAATTGTTCTCATGACCGATACCGTCGAAGCCAAGGATATCGAACTCAAGACCAGCACCATGGAAACCCGGTCGGCGTTGCCGGCCGAGGAAACCGAGCGGCTCAGCGGCGAAATCGTCGCCGCGCTGAAAACCGTGTTCGACCCGGAAATTCCGGCCGATATCTACGAGCTCGGCCTGATCTACAAGGTCGACCTCAAGGACGACCGCAGCGTCGACATCATGATGACGCTGACCACGCCGAACTGTCCGGCGGCCGGCGAATTGCCGACTATGGTGGAAAATGCAGTCGCCAGCGTTCCCGGAGTCGGCATCGTCAATGTCAATCTGGTGTGGGATCCGGCGTGGACGCCGGACCGGATGTCCGACGAGGCCCGCCTGGTTCTCAATATGTGGTGAAGCGTTGTGGAATGAGCGTTCAACAAGGGCACTGAAAAATGCGCGGCATTGATTTGCCGCCGGGATTGACCACATGACAGACATGACACCCGCTTCACCACCTCCCGCCTCCAAGCCGAAGCCGCGTCCCCGTCCGCAGGTGATGAAGCTGACGGAAGCCGCAGCCCAGCGCATTGCCGAACTGACCAGGCGCGCCGATTCCGAGATCGTGGGCTTGCGGGTCGGCATCAAGAACGGCGGCTGCGCCGGGCAATCCTATACGGTCGAATATGCCCATGATGTCCGGCCGACCGATGAGGTCGTGGAGGACAAGGGCGTCAAGATCCTGGTCGATCCCAAGGCCGTGCTGTTCCTGCTCGGCACCGAGATGGACTACAAGGCCGACAGGATGCAGGCCCAGTTCATCTTCAACAATCCGAACCAGACCGGCGCCTGCGGCTGCGGCGAATCGGTGCAGCTGACCGCTGC
>JBAVEE010000456.1:0-1624 GCA_049587575.1 Bradyrhizobium sp. | reverse complement strand
GTGCTGCTGCGCGCGCAGCACACGCTCGACCTCACGCTTGCCGAGCTCGGCCAGGGCGGCATTCCCGTTCGCAGGCACCTTGCGCTCAACGAGCGTGACTACGGCGAACTGTCCGGCCTCAACAAGGACGACGCCCGCAAGAAATGGGGCGAGGAGCAGGTGCACGTCTGGCGCCGTTCCTATGACGTGCCGCCGCCCGGCGGCGAAAGCCTGAAGGACACGTTGGCGCGGACGCTGCCTTATTACGTGCAGGAGATCCTGCCTTGCGTGCTGCGCGGCGAGCGCACGCTGGTCGTGGCGCACGGCAATTCGCTGCGCGCGCTGATCATGGTGCTGGAGAAGCTTTCGCCGGAAGGCATTCTGGCGCGCGAATTGGCGACCGGCGTTCCCGTCATCTACCGGCTGAACGCGGATTCCACCGTCGCGTCGAAGCTCGATCTGGCGGCGTGAGCGGATCGCCGATCGGGTTTACTGCATCCCCACCTGGCCGGCTTCCCAGCCGATCATCGCCTGCTTGCGGGTGATGCCCCAGTGATAACCGGTCAGCGCGCCGCTCTTGCCGAGCGCGCGGTGGCAGGGAACCACGAACGAGATCGGGTTCTTTCCGACCGCAGCCCCGACCGCGCGCGACGCCTTCGGGCTTTCGATGCTGGCGGCGATGTCGGAATAGCAGACCGCGCGGCCCATCGGGATTTTCAGCAGCGTCTCCCACACCCGGACCTCGAAGTCGGTGCCGATCAGGACGACGCGCAGCGGCTGGTCCGGCCGCCAGAGTCCTGGATCGAAGATGCGTTGCGCGAGGCCGGCGGTGCCAGCGCGGTCCTCGACATAGGTGGCGCGCGGCCAGCGCCGGCGCATGTCGTCGAGCGCGGCGGGCTCCTCGCCCGGATCGGCAAACGCCAGGCCGGCCAGGCCGCGTCCGCTGGCGATCACCACGGCGGTGCCGAACGGGGAGGGATGAAATCCAAAGCGCAGCGTCATGCCGGCGCCGCCGTTCTTCCATTCGCCCGGCGACATCGCCTCATGGGTCACGAACAGATCGTGCAGCCGGCCGGGGCCCGACAGGCCGGAATCCAGCGCGGCGTCGAGCACGCTGGCGGAATCGCGCAACAGGCCCTTGGCATGGTCGAGCGTCAGCGCCTGCATGAAGGCCTTTGGCGTCAGCCCGGCCCAGCGGCGAAACAAATGGTGCAGCTCGTCGGGCGTGACGCCTGCCGCGTCCGCCATCGATTCGATGGTCGGTTGCGTGCGCCAGTGCTCCGAGATGAAGGCGATGGCGCGCCGGACCGAATCATAGTCGCGAAGCGCGGCGTTCTGCGGGCCGGGTTTGGTCAGGCGATGGTCGTTGATTGCGAGGTTCATCATGGCCTCGATGTAGGACGGACGCGGTGTCCAAACCACCCGATTTCCGATTCCGCTTCAGACCAGCGGATTATAGGTCGGGCCCCGCCGGGCGGCCTGTAACCCGGCCGCCAAGGCATTGGCAAAACTGGCCTTTTCATCGGGACCCAGGAAGCTTGCGATGGCGATCCGGCGGCCTTTTGAGACCAGATAAAGCTTTTCGATGCCGAATTCGGCGTGGACTTTGCGATCGAGCTGCACCCATAGCGGATTAAGCACGAAC